>NZ_JAGKRK010000079.1:0-584 GCF_017939325.1 Aeromonas sp. MaB10011B
GCTGGCCGAGGTGGATGTGGACTGGCTGATCGCCGAGCGCCCCGGCAAGGTAAGAACCTTGAAACAGCATCCACGCAAGAACAAAACGGCCATCAACATCGAATACATGAAAGCCAGCATCCGGGCCAAGGTGGAGCACCCGTTTCACATCATCAAGCGACAGTTCGGCTTCGTGAAAGCCAGATACAAGGGGTTGCTGAAAAACGATAACCAACTGGCGATGTTATTCACGCTGGCCAACCTGTTTCGGGCGGACCAAATGATACGTCAGTGGGAGAGATCTCACTAAAAACTGGGAATAACGCCTTAAATGGCGAAGAAACGGTCTAAATAGGCTGATTCAAGGCATTTACGGGAGAAAAGATCGGCTCAAACTGAAAAAATGAAATGACTGAGTCAGCCGAGAAGAATTTCCCCGCTTATTCGCACCTTCCCTAAGGAAGGTGCGAACAAGTCCCTGATATGAGATCATGTTTGTCATCTGGAGCCATGAAAAAGGGTTCATCATGAGTCATCAGCTCACCTTCGCCGACAGTGAATTCAGCAGTAAGCGCCGTCAGACCAGAAAAGAGATTTTCTTGTCC
>NZ_JAGKRK010000080.1:0-30339 GCF_017939325.1 Aeromonas sp. MaB10011B
ACCGCGACGCTATCCGGTTCGTCAACTTCGACAAGTATTGCCGCCTTGAAAAGGGTCGAGTGAAGCTGCCTGCCGGGCTGGCGTGGGTCAAGTTCCGTCAGTCCCAGCCAGTTGAAGGGAAAATTAAAAACGCGACCGTCAGCCAAACAGCCGGGCACTGGTATATCTCCTTTCAGGTCGAGCAGGAGACGCTTGAGCCAATTCACCCCTCCGGCTCAATGGTCGGGCTAGATGCGGGGATCGCCAAGCTCGCAACCCTGTCAGATGGCACGGTGTTTGAGCCCGTCAACAGCTTCAAAACCAATCAGACCAAGCTGGCAAGGCTCCAACGCCAGTTGAGCAAAAAGGTAAAGTTCAGCAGCAACTGGAAGAAACAAAAAGCCAAGATCCAGCGGCTGCATTCACATATCGCCAATACCCGCCGCGATTACCTTCACAAGGTCACAACGACTATCAGCAAAAACCACGCGATGATCGTCATTGAGGATTTGAAGGTTGCCAGCATGTCAAAATCAGCAGCGGGCACGACCAGCCAGCCGGGGCGCAACGTCCGGGCAAAATCAGGGCTGAATCGTTCGATATTAGATCAGGGCTGGTTTGAGCTGCGCCGCCAGCTCGAATATAAGCAGGCATGGCGAGGCGGTCAGGTGTTGGCGATAAAGCCGGCCTACACGAGCCAGCAGTGCGCCTGTTGTGGGCATACTGCGAAGGATAACCGCCAGACGCAAAGCCAGTTTAAATGCGCTGCGTGTGGTTATGAGGCGAACGCCGATGTGAACGGCGCTCGCAATATTTTAGCGGCGGGACACGCCGTTTTAGCCTGTGGAGGCGTGGTGCAATCAGGCCGCCCGATGAAGCAGGAACCCGGTACTGCGCGAGCAGCTATCACCCAGTAATGGGAATCCCCCTCCTGTGACGCGAAGCGCTAAGGTGGGGGAGGATGTCAACAAGGTTTCCGGATCTACCTTAGGCCATCGGCACATCAACCGATCATCACGACCGAACTCTGGTCTGACAGAGAGTGCTTACACCTGAGGAAAGAACAATGAAAAAGACAGCATTGACGATGGCCATCTCCAGCCTGCTGCTGGCCGGTGGTGCACAGGCCGCCAACGTTTACGATCAGAATGGTACCAAACTGGACATCGGCGGCCGCGTCAACGGCATGTACTACGGCACCGATGACAACGCCACCGAAGGCGATGCCAGCTACCTGCGTCTGCACATCGCAGGTGAAACCAAGGTTGACGAGGATCTGACCGCGTTCGGCTTCGCCGAGTACAACCTGCCGGTCTCCGGTTCTGACAACGACGAGCTGCGTTACGCCTATGCGGGCATCAAGCACGATCGCTTCGGTGCCTTCAGCTACGGCCGCCAGGACGGTCTGTTCACCAAGGCGGTGAACAACTACACAGACGTGCTGCCGGAGTGGGGTGGTGATGGTCTGGGCAAGGACACCGAGGTGTTCGGCACCGGCCGTACCAACGGCCTGGCCCAGTACATGTACAACTGGCAGGGGCTGACCCTGGGTGCCCAGTTCACCGGCAACAACGACCCGCAGAACGCGAGCCGCAGCGAGCGCGTCGGTCCGAACAGCACCTGGAGCCCGAAAGGTTCTTCCGAGGGGTATGCCCTCTCTGCCAACTATGACTTCAACATGGGCCTGAGCCTGGGTGCCGCCTACAACCAGGCAGGCAAGACCGACGAACAGGCCGAGAACGTGAGCTTCGGCGGCGACAACGATGCCAAGCTGTTCGGGGTGGGCGCCAAGTATGCCGTCGGCAACCTCTACATGGCCGCCACCTACTCCCACGGTGAAGATCACCTCTTCGTGGATACCGGCTCCCTGCGCGGTTACGCCGAGAAGATGGATGGCTACGAAGCGGTCGTGCAGTACAACATCACGCCGAAGTTCAAGCCCTCCCTGGCCTACCTGCGTACCGACGTGAAGGACAGCGCTCACGGCATCGATGACACCGCGACCGAATACGTCTCCGTGGGTGCCTGGTACAACTTCACTGACAACTTCAATGCCTACGTGGACTACAAGATCAACCTGCTGGACGAAGTGGGTTCCACCGGCAAGAACAGCCTGAACAAGTCCACCGACGACATCGTCGCCGTGGCCCTGCAGTACAACTTCTAAGTCGTCCCGGACGCACTGCACATCCCAGGACCGGCCCATGTGGTCGGTCTTTTTGTTGCTGGCGGACCGCGCTGGATGACAAGAGCGGCACGCCGGGGTTCAGCAATGGCCCTGTGTGGTCGATACCCTTGTTGTCGGGGCCGGTGCGTGGCTGTGCTTGCCATGAGGCAGTGATGGGGCGATGATCACGCCCCGTGGTCAAGATCCTATCTTTCCTCGACGCTTTTCATTATTTCTATATAGGCTTGCGTTGTCCCGACAGGGAAAGCGGGGCTGGTTGGCATGTCGCAGCTCCGGTGCGGGGCAATTTCGGGAAATGGACGTAAGGGCGTTATATGGCGAGCATATTGGATTCAGTGGATCAACGTACCCAGCTTGTAGGGGAGAATCGCCTGGAACTGCTGATGTTCCGTTTGGGTGCCCAGCAACTGTTTGCGATCAACGTCTTCAAGGTGCGGGAAGTGGTCAAGCTGCCTCATCTGAACAAGATGCCGGGGTCCCACCACAACATCAGCGGCGTCGCCAACATTCGCGGCGTCTCCATCCCCGTCATCAACCTGCGCGGTGCCATCGGGATGCGTCCCATGGCCATCGATCAGGAGTCCAACCTCATCATCACCGAGTACAACCGCACCATTCAGGGGTTCCTGGTGGGGCAGGTGGCCCACATCGTCAACATGACCTGGAAGGACATACTGCCGCCGCCCCGTTCGGCGGGTCGTGCCAACTACCTCACCGCCATCACCCGCATCCCGGAAGGGGGCGTTGACCAGATCGTCGAGATCATCGACGTGGAGAAGGTGCTGGCGGAGATCATCACCTATGACGTGCGCATCTCGTCCGAGGTGCTGGACGAAGAGATCCTGCCCCAGATGCAGGGACGTCGGGTGCTCATCGTCGATGACTCCAGCACGGCCCGCAACCAGGTGCGCGAGACCCTCGCCCAGCTTGGGCTCGAGGTCATCGAGTGCCAGGACGGCTTGCAGGCCCTCAAGCTGCTCAAGGGGTGGTGCGATGCGGGCAAGAAGGTGACCGACGAGATCATGCTGATGATCACGGATGCCGAGATGCCGGAGATGGATGGTTATCGCCTGACTCACGAAGTGCGCAGCGATCCGCGCATGTCCGATCTCTTCATCACCCTCAATACCTCCCTGAGCGGCAACTTCAACGAGGCCATGGTCAAGAAGGTGGGGTGTGATCGCTTCATCTCCAAATTCCAGCCCGACTTGCTGGTGGACGTGGCCCAGCAGCGGATGCGGCAGATCCTGGGCCGTTGAACCCGGCACGCCGAACCATGAAAAAGCCCCCGCCATGCGGGGGCTTTTTCATGGGCAAGGGGAAGGGCCATGGGCCCGGCCACCGGGTTATTGTGTCAGCAGAGGCTCGACAAAGCGGGCGACCTTGTCGCGGATCCGGGGCTGGGCGGCGGCCGTCGGGTGCAGTCCATCGTTCATCATGAGTTCAGGGCGCAGCACAATATCATCCAGAAAGAAGGGCATCAGCGGCAGGTCGTTGGCCTTCGCAAGATCCGGGAAGATCTGCTCGAACTGCTGCAGATAGCGCGCCCCATAGTTGCGGGGTAGCAGGATCTGGGTCAGCACCGTCTTCGCCTGGTGCGCCCGGGTGAGCTCGATCATCTTGGTCAGGTTGGCCCGGGTGATGGCGGGAGCAAAGCCCCGCAGCCCGTCGTTGGCGCCGAGTTCGATCAACACCCAGTCCGGTTTGTGGGTTTCAAGCAGGGCGGGCAGGCGGGCCAGGCCGCCCTGGGTCGTTTCACCGCTGATGCTGGCATTGATGAGGGTGTGTTCTCCCCCCTGCTGCCGCCACTTTTCATTGAGCAGGGCAGGCCAGCTCTGTTCGGCCTGCATCTGGTAGCCGGCGCTCAGGCTGTCGCCCAGTACCAGCAGGGTCTGGGCCTGGACGGACGCTGCCCAGCAGCACAGGCAACTCACGGCAAACAAGAGACGCATCATGCAGTCAACTCCCACGTTCTATTGTCATTACAGGTTCAGGCAAACAGGATACCCAAGATGAGTTCAACGCCCATTATCGCCGTCAGGGGACTCGGTAAAACCGTTCGCCTCGGTCAGGAAAGCCTCACCATCCTTGAAGGGATCGATCTGCAAGTCAATACCGGCGAGACGCTGGCGCTGGTCGGTGCGTCCGGTTCCGGCAAGTCCACTCTGCTCGGTTTGCTGGCCGGTCTCGATCTGCCGAGCAGCGGCGAGATAGAGATCCTCGGCCACTCCCTCACCCGGCTGGACGAGGAGGGACGCGCCAGGCTGCGGGCCGAGCAGGTGGGGTTCGTGTTCCAGTCGTTCCTGCTGCTGCCCACCCTGAGCGCCCTGGAAAACGTCATGTTGCCGGCCGAGCTGCGGGGGGAGACCGACAGCGAGCCCCGTGCCCGGGAGCTGCTGGCCCAGGTCGGTCTGGGGGAGCGGTTGCACCACCTGCCGCCGCGCCTCTCTGGCGGCGAGCAGCAGCGGGTCGCCATTGCCCGTGCCTTCATGACCCGCCCCAGCCTGCTGCTGGCGGACGAGCCCACCGGCAACCTCGACAGCAAAACGGGGGAGACGGTGATCGAACTGCTGTTTCGTCTCAACCGCGAGCACAACACCACCCTGGTGGTGGTGACCCATGACCATGAGCTGGCCCAGCGCTGCCAGCGGCAGCTGGTGATGTCAGCCGGGCGGCTGGAGGCACAGGCTGTCATGGCGGCCAGGGTGGGAGAGCTGTCATGAGTCAGTGGCGACTGGGATTGAAGCTGCTGCGTCGGGAAGGGTTCAGCGGCGAGCTGCGCTGGTTTGTGCTGGCGCTGGCGCTGAGCGTCGCCTGCGTGCTCAGCGTGGCTCTGGTGGCGGATCGGCTGGACGCGGGGCTCAAGGCCTCCGGGCGGGATTTCATCGGAGGGGACAGGGTGCTGCGCTCCGCGACGCCGGCACCGGCAGAGTGGCTGGCGCAGGCGCACCAGGAGGGGCTGGCCGTGCAGACCACGGTCAGCTTCAACAGCATGCTGTTTCACGGCGATACCCTGCAACTGGCCTCCATCCGCGCCGTGCCCGGGGATTTTCCCTTCTACGGCAAGCTGGAGCTCACTCCCCAGCGCGCCCCGGCACCCGGCGAGATCTGGCTCTCCGCCAGGGTGATGCAGCTGCTCGGCGCCAAGGTGGGGGAGGCACTCGAGGTCGGCAACACCCGGCTGACGGTGGCTGGGGAGCTGGGCCAGGAGCCGGATCAGGGGTTCAGTCCCTTCCAGATGGCGCCAAGGGCCTTGATCCACAGCGCCGATATCGAGGCGACCGGGGCCCTGCTGCCGGGCAGTCGCCAGCAGTGGCGCTATCTCGTCAAGGGGCCCCGTGACGCCATCGCCCGCTATGAGGCCTGGCTCAACCCCAGGCTGAGCGCCGGGCAGAAGCTCGTCAAACCCGACGATCAGGGTACCCAGGTGGGGAAATCCCTGGGCAATGCCGAGCGCTTCTTCCGTCTGGCATCCCTTGCCGGCGTGCTGCTCGGCGCCCTGGCCATGGGGATAGCGGTGCGCCATTTCGCCGAGCGCCAGACCAACATGGTGGCCCTGCTCAAGACCCTGGGGGCCTCGCGGCGCACCCTGTGGCAACTGATGGGCACCCTGCTGTTCTCCCTGACCCTGGTGGGGGCCCTGATGGGGCTGGTGGCGGGCAGCGCCATGCAGTGGCTGACCCTGAACCTGCTGGGGGATCTGCTGCCTGCGGATCTGCCGCCCCCCTCCTGGCGACCCTTCGCCCTGGGCCTCGCGGTCGCCTTCTTCATCACCCTGATGCTGGCGTTCGTCCCCTTCCTGAGGCTGCTCAAGGTACCGCCGCTGCGGGTGCTGCGCCGGGAGCTGGAGGCGGGGATCCCTCCCTGGCTGACGGTGCCCGTGGGGCTCATCGGGCTGTTTGCCCTGGTGTGGGGCTTTACCGCCGACATCAGGCTGGCCTGCGGGCTCATCGGCGGCATGGGGGTGTTGATGGCGCTGCTGGCCCTGCTCGCCTCCGTGCTGCTGCGCCTTGGCAGTCGGCTCAAGGGGCCCCATGCCCTGCGCCTGGCCATCAATCACCTCTCCCGTGAGCGGGGTAGTGGTCTGTTCCAGCTGGCGGGCTTCGCCCTGGCCCTGATGCTGTTCGGGCTGCTGTGGGCGGCGCGGGTCGATCTGCTGGAGGATTTTTCCACCCGGTTGCCTGCCGACGCCCCGAACCGCTTCCTGGTCAATGTGGCGGACAGCGAACGGGAAGGGATCCTGGCCGATCTGCACCAGGCCGGGGCCATCACCTCGGACTTCTACCCCATGGTGCGCGGGCGCCTGACCCGTATCGCCGGTGAGGCGGTGGGGGAGGATGCGGCGCGGGAGGGGGTGGACAGAGAGCTCAACTTCACCACCACATCGGCCCTGCCCGCCGACAACAAGGTCACTGCCGGTCAATGGCTGGCCGGCAAGGGGGAGGTCTCCGTCGACGAGGCACTGGCGGGACGGCTCGGCATCGCACTCGGCGACGTGCTCGGCTTCACCATAGAGGGGCGGGCGTTCGAGGCCAGGGTGACCAGCCTGAGGTCCATCAAGTGGGACAACATGAGGCCGAACTTCTACATGATCTTCTCGCCGGACGTGCTGGCCCCCTTCTCCCAGACCTGGCTCGGCAGCTATCGTCTGCCGCCTGAGGGGCGAGGGGCAGAGGTGGAACTCATCCGCCGCCACCCCACGGTGAGCCTCATCGATGTGGAGGATCTGATAGGCCGCCTCACTTTGGTCTCCGATCAGGTGAGCCGCGCCCTGGGGTTGATGCTCGGGCTGGTGACGGTAGCCGCCCTGCTGGTGCTGCTGACCCAGACCCAGGCCGGCATGGCCCATCGGCGCCGGGAGCTGCTGCTGATGCGCACCTTGGGGGCGGGCAGCGCCCTGCTCGAGAAGATGCTGCGCTGGGAGCTGGTGGCGAGCGGTGCCCTAGCAGGGCTCTGCGCCGCCATGGTGGTGGAGCTCTGCTCCTTCGGTCTGCAGTGGTGGTGGGAGGGGGCGCAGTGGCAGTTCCACTGGGCCATCTGGGCTGCACTCCCCCTGCTTGGGGCCGTGCTGGTGACCCTGGCCGGACAAGGCATGCGCCGCCAACTGCTGGCGGGTACCCTGAGCGACCGGCTCAGGGGGTTGGGGCAGGGGCTGCTCTGATGGCTCGACACATCCCGACCTCGGTCGGGATGTGTCATTGGGTCAACGGGGTGAGTGCAGCAGATTGTCCAGAGCGCCGGGCAGGGCCGGGAAGCTGAAGTGAAAACCGGCCTGCTGCAAGCGGGCGGGCAGCACGTGCTGTCCGGTGAGCAGCAGATCCGCGGCCTCTCCCATCAGGAGTCGCAGGAGGGGGGCCGGTACGAAGAAGAGGTGCGGGCGATGGAGCGTGGCGGCCAGGGTCTCGCTGAACCGGCGATTGCTGACCGGTTGCGGGGCCGTGCCGTTGAAGATGCCGTCACACTCGCCGTGCTCGATGAGAAACAGCATGGCCCGCACCAGATCCTGCACGTGGATCCAGCTCATCATCTGGGTGCCGCTGCCCATGGGGCCGCCGAGGCCGAGGCGGTAAGGGGGCAGCATCCTGGGCAAGGCGCCCCCCTCCATGCCGAGTACCAGGCCGATGCGCAGGATGCAGACCCGGGTCTGGGCCGAGCGGGCCTGCTGGGCAAGCTGCTCCCACTGCTGACAGAGACGGTGGGTGAATTCGTCGTGAGGGCTCTGGCATGTTTCATCCAGAGGGGCGTCATCCTGGCGGCCATACCAGCCGATGGCGGAGGCATTGAGCAGCAATCTGGGGGGCGTGCTGGAGAGTTTGACGAGATCCACCAGCTGTTCGGTCAGCAGCCAGCGGCTGTTGCAGAGCAACTGCTTGCGGGGCTCGCTCCAGCGTCCGGCGGCGATGGGTTCGCCGGCCAGGTTGATGACGATGTCCACGTCATTGAGGTGATCCAGCCTGTCCAGCAGGGTGACATCGTGGCCGAGCAGCTCGTAGGCCCGGCTGCCCTGACGGGTCAGCACGACTACTTCGTGCGCCACCTTGAGGTGTGCCACCAGACGGCGGCCGATAAACCCCGTGCCCCCCGTGATCAGTATCTTCATGTCCTGCCTCCCTGACGCTCTAGGGTCTACTCTAGAGCCTGGGTGCCCGATGGACAAGCTCCTGTTTTTATGAGCATTATGATTTTTGTCTCCCAAGACGCCGCCCCCTTTGTTCACGGGGCAGCCGGGCTTTGCGACCACGGGGGGCGCCGTGGCGCGGCGGTATCAGGGGCTCATTCCGGCTTGCCAAACGGGCGCCAGCGGGTAAACTCGAGCGCTTTTTCGCCATGTTCATGAGGGCCGTTATGCCATTTCGACGTTTGAAGGTGCGTCAATTCTATGTCCGGCTGCTCTGTGCCTTGCTGGCCGGTCTGTTGCCCATGCTCCTTGGGCTCGTCATCGTCATCTGGCAGACCGCCACCGGCGTGAAACAGGATGCGGTGGCGCGCCTGGAACATGCCAGGGTCATGTTCGACCGCACTCTGGACAATGCCCAGTTGGCGGCGTCGGCCCTCACCGGCAGCCTGGGCAGGCCCTGTCTCGAGGTGGTGCAGGGGCTCAGGGATCAGGTGGCCACGGTGCCGGATGTGCGCAGCGTCAACCTGGCCAGGGGAGATCGGATCTACTGCTCTTCCCTCTATGGCCCGGTCGATGGCGGCATCAAGCTGGAAGACTATGTCGGGGGCAGGCTCGACCTGATGAAGGGCAACCCGGTCACCCCGAATCGCCCCCTCATCGCCTACCGGGAAGAGGTGGGCGAGTTCAGCGTGCTGGTGGGGGTCGACGGCTACTACCTGCTCAACATCCTGGACATGCTGAGCCGCAACTCCCCACTGGGGCTGGTGGTCGGCAACGAGATGCTGCTGCGAAACAGCGAGCTCACCGACAAGCTGATCCCCAAGGACCGCAGTGGCTATCTAGAACAGGTCTCGAACAGGTACCCGTTCAAGGTAGTGACCACGGTGTCGGTGGATGAGTACCGTGCCCACATCTGGGACTACTCCAAGGTGGGCGTCATTATTTATCCTCTGCTGAGCCTGCTGCTCGGGGTGGCGGTCTTCTGGCTGATGGGCCGTTCGACTTCGCCGGCCCAGGAGCTGAAACGGGCACTCTCCCAGCAGGAGTTCATCCCCTATCTGCAACCCGTGGTGAACGGGGAGGACGGCCAATGGAGCGGTTGCGAGGTGCTGATGCGCTGGCAACACCCCCGTCAGGGGATGATCTCGCCGGATCGCTTCATTCCCCTGGCAGAGGACAGTGGCCTCATCGTGCCCATGACCCGGCTGCTGATGGCGCAGGTGCGCGAACAGTTTGCGGGTAAGGCGCACCATCTGCCGCGAGGGTTCCACTTCGGCTTCAACATCAGCGCCAGCCACTGCAAGGATCTGAGCCTGGTGGAAGATTGCCGGGATTTCATCAACGCCTTCAAGGGAAATCCCATCAAGCTGGTGCTGGAGCTGACCGAGCGCGAGCTCATCGTGGCGGACGAGACGACGGACCGGCTCTTTGCCGAGCTGCATGCCCTCGGGGTCTTCATCGCCATCGACGATTTCGGCACCGGCCACTCCAGCCTGACCTACCTGCAGACCTTCCAGGTCGACTTCCTCAAGATCGATCAGAGCTTCGTCGGCATGATTGGGTCGGACGCGCTCTCCAGCCACATCGTGGAGAACGTCATCGATCTGGCGACCCGGCTCGGTCTGCAACTGGTGGCGGAAGGGGTGGAGAATCAGGTGCAGGCCGACTATCTGAAGGCCCGCGAGGTGACCTTCCTGCAGGGCTACCTGTTTGGCAGGCCCATGCCCATGAAGGAGTTTGTCAGCCAGCTGGCCGGGCAGGGGCGCTGAGGGGAAAGCGCGAGGCAAAAAAAACCAGCGACCGGGTCGCTGGTTTTTTTATGGCCGGATGGCTCAGAGCATGCGGGCCAGGGCGCGGCACAGACGCTGAACACCCTCTTCCGTGGTCGCCTCATCCACACAGGAGAAGCTCAGGCGCAGGGTATTCTGGATCTCGGGGCGCACATAGAAGGGGGCGCCGGGCACGAAGGCCACCTTCTCCTTGATGGCCTCGTCGAACAGGGCCATGGCACTGACGCTGGGCGGCAGGGTCAGCCAGAGGAACATGCCCCCTTCGGGACGGGTGTAGCTGACGCCGGGCGGACAGTGGCGGGCGAGGGCGGCTTCCATGGCGGCACGCTGGCGACCATAGACCTCCTTGATCTTCTCCAGGTGAGCGTCGAGGGAGTTGTCGGTCAGGAAGCGGTGCAGCACCTGCTGGCTGAAGGCGTTGCTGTGCAGGTCGGTGGCCTGCTTGGCGATGGTGACCTTCTTGCGCAGCCAGTCCGGCACCACCATCCATCCCAGGCGGAAGGCGGGCACCACCGTCTTGGAGAAGGACCCGAGCAGCACGGTGTTGTGGGGGGCCAGCTTGGCGATGGGAGGGAGGTGTTCCCCCTCGAAGCGCAGCTCGCCATAGGGGTCGTCTTCCACCATCAGCAGATCGTGGCGCACCAGGCGCTCCGCCAGGGCTTCCCGGTTGGCGCGGCTGTAGGAAACACCGCTCGGGTTCTGGAAGTTGGGCACGCCGTAGAGCAGCCTGGCGCTGGACCCCTGCTCCAGCAGCGCATCCAGCGCGGCCAGATCCAGCCCCTCTTCCGCCAGGGTAATGGGCTTGAAATTCGGTTGATAGACGGAGAACGCCTGGATGGCGCCAAGGTAGCCCGGCTCTTCGATGATGAGATCCTGCCCCTCGTTCACCAGCACCTTGCCCAGCAGATCCAGCGCCTGCTGGGAGCCGCTGGTGATGAGGATGTTGTCAGGATTGACGGCCATGCCGTGGCGGCTCAGGTAGCGGTCGGCGATGAACTGGCGCAGCGGGGCAAAGCCCTCGGTGGTGGCGTATTGCAGCGCGGCGGCTCCCTGCTCGCGCAGCACGTCCTGGCACGCTTGCTCGATGGCCTTGACCGGGAACAGATGGGGGTTGGGCAGGCCGCCGGCGAAGGAGATGATCTCCGGATTGGCGGCAACTTTGAGGATTTCGCGGATAAAGGAAGGCTCGACCTTCTCGAAGCGCTGGGCAAAAAACGGCTGCATAGGGTTCTCTCTGACTAGGTGGCGGTCGCTCCATTCAACCGCCAGGTTATCCGTTTGTATCAGATTTCAGAAATGAGGCAATGGCTGTCACAAAAATCCATAAAAAAGGGCAGGTTTGGCACCTGCCCGAATTTTATCGTCCCGACCCCGGTCAGGGGCGCAAAAACCCCTGTCAGGGGGGCATCGGGCGGGATGGGGGTCAGAGCCCCGGCGCCTTGAGGAAGCGGATCATCAGGTCGGTATTGGCCCCGAGCTGCTGCTCGATCCGGCCCGGGAAGAGCTCGGCCATCTTGTCGAGGCGATCATGCTCCGTGTGCCAAATCTTGCCCCACTGGGTCTCGCTGTCCCGGTCGCAGGCGCTCTTGGTGGCGTCGTCGTAGCAGTCCCACAGCGCCGGATTGGTGCTCTGGGAGTAGCCGTCATAGCCATCTTCCCCGTTGATGGTGAAGTTGGTGGCCTCCACGTAGGCGATGGGCACCCCCAGGCAGGCAAAGGGGGCATGATCGGACCAGCTGCCGGTCTCCCCTTCCGGGTAGCCGCTGTAGCTGGGGTGGATGGCGAACGGGGTGGCGGTCTGCTGGGAGATGGCCAGCAGGCGATCGCGCACCTTGGGATCGAAGCTGTAGCGGCTCGGGTCGGCGCAGTTGTACTCGGCCACGTCGGAGTGGGCCGAGTGGACATAGACGATGTCACCCCCGGCGATGGTGTCGTAGTTCACCATGGCCAGCAGCTTGGCGACGGCGTCGGTGTCGAGACTGGCGGCATAGGCTCTGGAGCCGTTGAGGCCGTTTTCCTCGGCGCCGAAGAAGGCGAAGCGCACCGTGTAGGGCAGGGTCTCTCCCTTGAGTGCCTCGGCAACCGCCAGCAGGGCGGCGACGCCGGCCCCGTTGTCGGTGGCGCCTTCGGATCCTTTCTTCTCGCCGGTGCTGTCATAGTGGGCACCGATGAGGATCACCTTGTCGCTTTGACCCTTGAGCTCGGCGACGATGTTCTGGGAGGTTCGGTCTGTGCCGCCCCGGGTGTAGGTGAATGGCTGGTTCTGCACCTCGTAACCCCAGCCGGCCAGGTGATCCTGGATCCAGGCGGCGGCGCGGGTTTCGGCCTCTGTGCCCGTGGGACGAGCGCCTATCCCTTCTGCGCCAGAGCTCAGTTGCACCAGAAATTCATGGGCCTGAGCTGCGGGGGCAGGGGGTTGGGAGTCGTTGTCAGAGGGGTTGCAACCGGCCAGCAAGGCAGGCAGGACAAGGGCCAACAGGGTTTTCTTCATACTGCAATCCTTTGTTGTATATGGTTTTATTTTTCCGCGTCAGGATGAACCCGACGCCCGGCAGATTCTGTGAAGGGGGTGGCATTTGTCAACCTTGCCGGTGGAAGTGGGCAGTCCCGGGGGATTTGTTGTGGGAAACACTTGCGCCTTGTGCCTATCTTGGGATAATTCGCTCCCCTGTTTTTGCGAACTGATGCAATAACGAGCGATCCATTTATGTCGGCTCTGTTCCAGAGCGATGCAATAACGAGCAATTTACTATGTCTGTGACCCAAGATGTGTTTAACGAAGACGGCAAGTTCATGCGCAAGATCCGCAGCTTCGTCCGTCGCGAAGGCCGCCTGACCAAAGGGCAGGAGAAGGCCCTGGAAGAGCTCTGGCCGGTCATGGGCATCGATTTCGCACCAGAGCCGCTCGACATGGTGGCCCTGTTTGGCCGCGAGGCACCCGTGGTGCTGGAGATCGGGTTCGGCATGGGCGCCTCCCTGGTGGAGATGGCCAAGAACGCCCCCGAGAAGAACTTCATCGGCATCGAGGTGCACTCTCCGGGTGTGGGCGCCTGCCTTGGCACCGCCCAGGAGGCGGGCGTCACCAACCTGCGCGTCATCTGCCACGATGCGGTGGAAGTGCTGGAGCACATGATCCCGAACGGTTCTCTCTCCTGCCTGCAGCTCTTCTTCCCTGACCCCTGGCACAAGAGCCGCCACCACAAGCGTCGCATCGTGCAGCCTGCCTTTGCCCAGGATATCCGCCAGAAGCTTGCCATCGGTGGCGTCTTCCACATGGCCACCGACTGGGAGAACTACGCCGAGCACATGCTGGAGGTGATGAGCGCCGCCGAGGGGTACGAGAACACCTCCGCCACCGGCAACTGGGTGCCCCGTCCCGACTGGCGCCCCCTGACCAAATTCGAGCAGCGTGGCCATCGTCTGGGCCACGGTGTCTGGGATCTGATTTTCAAACGAGTCAACTGAGTCAACGTATCAACTAAGGAGCTATCATGGCCAACCGTAGCCGCCGTCTGCGCAAGAAACTGCGCGTCGATGAATTCCAGGAAATGGGGTTCGACATCAGTTTCAACTTCCCGGTCGGCACCGCCGAAGAGACCATTGATGCCGTGGTCGATGCGCTGATCGACGAGGTGATTGAGCCTCGCAAGCTGGCCTTCGCCGGCTCGGGTCACCTGGCCTGGGAAGGGATGATCTGCACCCAGCATCTCGGCAAGTGCACCGACGAAGACCGTTCCGCCGTTCAGACCTGGCTGCAAGGCAAAGGGCTGGAGGCTGTGGTGGTCACCGAGCTGTTCGATCTCTGGTACGGCGAGCCGGCCTGATATCTGACTGCCTCCCGGGCAGATAGAAAATCCCGCCGCCGGCGGGATTTTTGTCGGTGGGCTGGCCCCGCCTCGTTTCACGTCATGGAATAGCCAATGGTGTTGTCATCCGAATTACTGGCCGGCATCCTGGAAGAGGTGCGTCCGCTGCTCGGGCAGGGGAAGGTGGCCGATTACATTCCCGCCCTGGCCCAGGTGCCTGCCGACCGGCTGGGGATCGCGGTCTGTACCGTTGAAGGGGAACTGTTCACCGCAGGTGACGCTTTCGAGCCCTTCTCCATCCAGAGTATCTCCAAGGCCCTGAGCCTCACGCTGGCCTTGACCCTCTATCAGGAGGAGGAGATCTGGGCCCGGGTGGGCAAGGAGCCCTCCGGTCAGCCGTTCAACTCCCTCGTCCAGCTGGAGTTCGAGCAGGGCATTCCCCGCAACCCCTTCATCAACGCCGGTGCCCTGGTGGTGAGCGATCTGCTGGAAACCCGGCTCACCGCTCCCCGCCAACGCACTCTGGAACTGGTGCGCCGCCTGTGCGGCAACCCGGCCATCATGGCGGATCAGGTGGTGGCGCGCTCCGAGTACCAGCACTCCGCCCGCAATGCCGCCATCGCCTATCTGATGAAGGCCTATGGCAACTTCGAGAACGAGGTGGACAAGGTATTGCAGAGCTACTTCAATGCCTGCGCCATCCGCATGAGCTGCGTCGATCTGGCACGAGCCTTCGTCTATCTGGCCAACCGGGGCGTCCCCCTTGGCGAGAGCACGCCCCTGCTGCCGGCCCGGACCACCAAGCAGGTCAATGCCCTGCTCGCCACCTGCGGCCTCTATGACGAGGCGGGCGACTTCGCCTACCGGGTCGGCATGCCGGGGAAATCCGGAGTGGGGGGCGGCATCATGGCGCTGATCCCGGGAGAGCTTTCCATCTGCGTCTGGTCACCCGAGCTCAACAAGGCGGGCAACTCCCTGGCCGGGACGGCGGCGCTGGAGCTGCTGGCCGAGCGCCTGGGCCGCTCCATTTTTTAACTCTCTTCACTATGCATCGAGACGACATCATGAAACGAATGACTGGACTGTGGCGAAGCTGCCTGACCGCCTTGCTGCTCTGGTGTGCCTGGCCCGCGCTGGCCGCTGAGCTGCCCCCGCTCTCCCTGGCGGATGCCAAGGGCAAGGAGGCGGTGATCCTGGATACCCGCCCGAGCTATTTCTACCAGGGCTGGCCCATGGACGGGGAGAAGCAGGGGGGCCATGTGGCCGGTGCCGAGCTGCTCTCCGCAGAGTGGAAATACAGTGACGAGGAGTGGCCTGTGGCGCTTGCGAGCAAGGGGCTGAAGGCCGACAAACCCGTCGCCCTCTATGGCACCCCTCGCGAGGTGGCCGAGGTGGCCCGTCTGCTGCGCCAGCAGGGCATCAAGCAGCTGTTCGAGCTGCAGGGATGGAAAGATGCGCCCCGGGAGCACCTGGCACGCTGGCAGCAGCTGGTCCATCCGCTCTGGCTGGCAGACTTGCAGGCAGGCAAGCCGGTCATCGCCGCCCCCAAGGGGGAGTGGAAGGTGTTCGAGGTGGACTGGGGATCCCCCAAGGCCTATCTGCTGAGCCACATTCCGGGAGCCGGCTACATCGACACCAACCGGCTGGAAGGGGAGCCGCTGTGGAACAAGGTCTCTGACGAGGCGCTCAAGGCGCTGCTGCTGGAGAACGGCATCCGTCATGACACCACCGTCATCCTCTATGGCCGCAACACCATGGCGGCGGCCCGTGCGGCCCATCTGATGATGTATGCGGGGGTCGAGGATGTGCGGCTGCTGGATGGCGGGCTGGAGGCCTGGTTCGTGCAGCATCTGCGCACCGAGACCGGGCTGGCCAACAAGTTCACCCCGGCCAAGGAGTTTGGCGTGGCCATCCCGGCCCATCCCGAGTACTACACCACCCTTGACCAGGCCAAGGCCCTGCTCAAGCAGCCGGACGGCGCCCTGGTCAGCGTGCGCACCTGGGACGAGTTCGTGGGCAATACCTCGGGCTACAGCTACATCAAGCCCAAGGGGGACATTCCCGGGGCCAGATGGGGTCATGGCGGGGTGGATGCCAACAGCATGAGCGACTTCCACAACCCGGACGGCACCATGAAGCCCGCCCGCGAGATCCTCGCCATGTGGGATGAGTGGAATATCGAGCCGACCCAGCAGGCCGCTTTCTACTGCGGCACCGGCTGGCGCGCCTCCGAGGCGTTCTTCTACGCCTGGTTGATGGACTGGAAGCGGATCAGCGTCTACGACGGCGGATGGTTCGAGTGGAGCATGGATCCGGCCAACCCCACCGTCACCGGCGAGCGCAAGCCGGGCAAGTAACTAATAATCCAGAGCAGGCCGGACAGATGTCCGGTCTTTCTTTTCTTGATAGATCATTTTCAATGGCTATAGCAGGTGGATTCTTTCTGTGAATCCTGTTGCTGCAATCAAGGTAAACGGGCCATCCGGTTGAGCTAGGCTTCATCTATCACCGCCAGGGTGAGCGTGAAGAAGGGGAGAGTGATGAAAGCTGTGATGATGCTGGTTTGTCTGTTGGGATTGGCGGGGTGCAGCTCCCAATACATCATGAGCACCAAGGATGGCAAGATGATTGCCACCGACAGCAAACCCAGGTTGGACGAGACCACAGGCATGTATCGCTATTACGATGAAGAGGGGCGGGAGGTGCATATCAACAAGGACGACATCACCCAGATCATGGAGCGTTGAGGCTCTCCTCAAGCAACAAGGGCTGCCCGGGGGCAGCCCTTGTTATTTTTGGTGCTCATGCCGTCTGGGGCACCTGGCGGTTGACCTGGCCGGCAAACAGCTGGTGGAAGCGGGAGTGGGAGTTGGCCAGCAGGCTCACCGGCGACCCCTGCTCCACCACGGTGCCGGCCTCCATCACCACCACCTTGTCCACCGACAAGAGCGGCTCCAGGTGGTGGGCGATCACCAGATAGCTGGCCTCCGGCCGGTAGCGGTAGAGCAGCTCGGCCATCTTGCGCATGCCGCCGTGATCGAGGTCCGAGGTGGCCTCGTCCAGCACGATGAGCGGTCGGCGCGACAGCAGGATACGGGCGATCACCAGCAACTGGGTCTCGCCGGCGGAGAGCTGCAGCTTGTCGAGCTCCTCGTCCAGCCGGCCGGCGCAGCGCTCGGCCAGCCCCACCCGGGCCAGCGCCTGCTCCAGTGCCGCGTCGTCATGTTCGGTCAGGGGCGCCAGGTTGGCCCGCAGGGTACCGAAGAAGGTGAGCGGGATCTGGGAGACGGTGTCGTAGAGATCGCGCACCGCTTCCGGTGCCAGCCGGGAGAGCGGCTGCTCGCCGTAGTAGATCTCCCCCTGGGTGGCGGGATACATGGCCTGCAGTACCCCCAGCAGCGAGCTCTTGCCGGCGCCGGTACGGCCGCACACGCCCACCTTCTCGCCGGGGGCCAGCTCGAAGTTGACCTTGTGCAGCGCCCACTGGCTGGCCTGGGGATAGCGCAGCCCCAGGTTGTCGAAGCGTACCTTGGGGTGAGGGGTGGCGAGGGCCTCCCCCTCCTGGCGCTCGCTCTCTATTTCGCTGTATTCGCGCACCCGCTCCACCGCGTTCATCACCTGCTCCACTTCGGCGAAGGTGCGGATCAGGGAGTTGAGCATGGCCGAGGCGGTAAAGGCGTAGGTGATGGCCACGGCCCCCAGCAGCGAGCTGTTGCCAAAGGCCACCATCAGCGCCACGGCGCCCACCAGGGCGGCGGAGAGCAGGGTCTGGTGCATGCCGAGCCAGCGGTTGATGGAGGTGGTGGTGTACCAGCTGCGCAGGTTGTTGTCATAGTGCAGCAGCACCTGATCCAGCGCGAAGCGCTCGGCCCCGGCCAGGCGCAGGGCGGGGGCGCCGCGGATGGTCTCGCTGATGCTGATGTAGAGCGGCGAGCGCAGCACCGAGGCCTGCCGCCGCAGCTTGAGCTGCACCGCCCGGTAGCGGCGCTGCAGCACGTAGAGGGCCCAGCCCACCAGGGGGGCGATGAGCAGCAACAGCGGCATGTTGACGCCGATCACCACCACCTGAAGCGCCACCGACACCAGCATGCCGAACAGCCCCATCAGCATCGACAGCAGGATCTCCTGGGCTTCCCCCAGATCCCGGTCGAAGCGGTTGAGGATGCGCCCCTGCGGCACCTTGTCGAAGAAGGCCATGGGGGCGCGGCTGATGCGCCCCAGCATGCCGACAAACAGGGTCCAGGCCAGCTTGAGGCCGAGTTTGTAGTTGATGACCCGCACCACCATGATGCAGGTGAGGGAGCCCGCTCCCAGCAGCACATAGATGCCGAGCAGTTCGCTCACCTCGGTCACCCCGGCCTTGCCGCCGAGCCAGAGATCCGAGGCGATGCGCAGCCCCTCCTGACCCAGGGTGAGCAGCAGGGCGAGCAGGATGGCGCCGGGGGCGGCCAGGCGCTGCCACATGAAACCGAATAGCCCCCAGTCCACCTTGCCCTCCACCACCTTCTCTTCATTGAACTGCTCCGCCTCCTGGGGCGGCACCGGCGGGGTGGGCTGGGGATGCTGGATAAGATCCGCCAGCTGGTGGGCATCGAGCTCCACCAGTTCGCCCTGCTCGATGCGGATCACCCGATCGCAGTGAGCCAGCACGTCCGGGTCGTGGCTGACCAGGAGCCGGGTCGGCCCCGGCTTGAAGGCGAGCCCCCGCTCCAGCACCTGGGCCGAGACGATGGGGTCGAGCGCCGAGAGGGGGTTGTCCAGCAGCAGGATGTCGGCCCGGGCGTAGAGGGCGCGGGCCAGGGCGACTCGCTGCTGCTGACCGCCGGAGAGACGGGTGCCGAGCTCGCCCACCAGGGTCTGATCGCCGTGGCTGAGCAGCTCGAGGTCGGCCGTGAGGGCGCAGGCGCCGAGCACCCAACGATAGCGCTCGGCGTGCCAGGGTTGGCCGAACAGGATGTTGTTGCGGATGGTGTCGTTCATCAGCCAGGGCTTGTGGCCCAGATGGGCAACCCGGCCGTGGCGACGGATGCTGCCGGCAAACTCGCTGTCAAAGCCGGCAACCAGATGCAGCAGGCAGCTCTTGCCAGCCCCGGTGGCCCCGGTGATCCCCACGAGCTCCCCCGGTGCGATGGCGAGGTTGGCTCCCTCGAGCACTGGTTTTTGCTGGTGCAGGGCACTGACGCCTTCCAGGTGGAGTGCCCCCGCCGGCAGGGCGGGATCATCGAGTTCCCGGTGCTGCTCCGGGCTGTTCAGGAACTCGCACAGCCGGTTGAAGCCGGTGTTGAAGTTGATCAGGGTGCGGATGAGGTAGGGCAGTCGCATCATGGGGATGCGCAGCACGGTAAACAGGGCGATGGTGGTGAACACCTGGGGCAGGGTGAGGGTGTTGCCCGACGCCAGGTAGGTGGTGAAGGTGGCCAGGGTCACCAGCAGGGGAGTGCTCAGCATCAGCCCTTCGTTGATGGCATCGAGCCTGAGCACCCGGCCCAGCACCCCCAGCTCCTGCTGGCGCTTGGTGTTGGCCGCCCGGATGAAGAAGGGGCCAAGCCCGTTCTGGCGCACCAGCCGCAGCTTCTTGATGTATTCCGCTAGGATGCCGTTGCGCTCGTCCTGTTGACGCTTGAGCTGCTGCTCCTGCTGGTTCATGCGCCGCACCACCCGGGTGGAGATGAGCAGCAGCAGGGCCAGCACCGCGAAGCCCACCAGACCGGCACAGCCCACCTGCCACACCAGCAGGGCGATGGTGCCGATGAGTTGCAGCGCCATGGTGACCGGCATGGCGGGGTCAGCCAGGATCCAAGTGATGTCCCACACGTCCCGGTTGATGAGGTTCTGAACCCGGCCGCCGGCCCTGTCGTCGAAGCTCTTGCCACCCTGCTTCATCACCTTGGCGAGCAGGGATTCGGCCAGCAGACGGCGGATGGGCACGTGCATCTTGAGGGCCAGTTGCAGGGAGTGCTCCGCCAGCATGCCGGCGGCGAGCACGGAGGCGAACAGGGCCAGGGCCAGCAGCAGCTTGTGGCCGGTGGTGGCATCGGTGCCGAGCTGGGTCATGCTGTGGTTGAGCAGCCAGGGGCTGGTCAGGGTGGCGAGCATGCCGAGCAGTTGCAGCAGGGTGAGCAGGCCAATTCGTCCCTTGTAATGGCGCCAGATAAAGGCGGTCAGGGGCCAGGGGCGCACCGGCTGGCGGGCAGTGAGCGCGAGGAAGGCGTCGGCGCGGCCGTCGCGTCTGTCTTCCGGCAGCAGGGGATAGAGATCGTCGAGACTGACCTGGGGCTGGGTCAGCCCCTTGCGCAGCAGCGGGCCGGTCCAGCTATAGAAGAGGCGACTCAGCCAGCCGGCCGAGATTTCCGGATGATCCAATGGGTGTCCTTGTTGTTTTGTGTTGCTTCCATGGGCGTGGCGGCTCATGGGCCGCCCTCGAACTTGTTGTCTTGCTGCGGGCGTGCGCCCGGCGGGATCAGCGATCCCGGTTCATGCGGATGAGACGGTCCAGGATCCGCTCGCCATCGACCCGCAGGCCGTTGTGTTCGTACTCGTTGGTGATCCAGGCGCGGCTGTTGCCAAGCCCCTTCAGGGTGTCGCGGCTGAAGTCAAACTCCACGTACATGTCCTCGGCATAGACGGCGCAGGCCACCGGCACAGTGTTGCGGGCCAGCTGCGCCGGGTCGTAGAGGGGACCCCAGTCCGATTTCTGGGCAAGCAGGTGGGCGGCCTCCTTCAGGGGAATGAGCTCGCGGAACTGCTCGAACATCCAGGGGAAGATCATCTCGCCGGTGAAGGCGAAATCTTTGCCTGGCGCCCAGGCCAGGGCAGGGAACTCCCTTCTCACCCGCTCGGCCGCCCAGTTGCTGGCACTCCCTTCGCAATAGATGAGCTCGTGCAGGATGGCGAACACTGGGTTGGTGTTGAACGGCTGCATGGCCTGCACCTGATAGAGGAAGGCGGGGTTGAGGCGTTCGCCGATGAAGGCGTCTTCCAGCAGGTAGTAAAGTGCCTCGAAGGCGCCGCTGGCCCCCAGATCCAGCCCCTGCTGCTGCAACTGCTCCACCGTCAGGCGCTGGCCGTTGGGCAGGTGCACGTCGTGGTGGTGCAGGTGGTTGGCCAGCCGGTTGGCCAGGGCCTGGGCATGGGGGAAGCGGGTGAAGAAGGCGCGGTTCTTGTCCGCCACCCGCTGGTAGGTGGCGCGGTAAACCTCATCCGCGCTGCGCCCGATGGGAGCCACGCCGCCGGTGAGGTAGACCTCGTGCAGGCTCCTTGGGAACAACGAGAGGTAGGTGAGGCTGCAAAAGCCGCCGAAACTCTGGCCGAGCAGGCTCCAGGGGCGCCCCGGGCTCAGCACCTCGCGAATGCATTCGGCGTCGCGCACTATGCTGTCGGCACGAAAATGGCCGAGGTAGTCCGCCTGCTCACCGGGGGGCATCCCCGCCAGGGCGTCAGCACTGATGGGGGTGGAGTGGCCGGTGCCGCGCTGATCGAGCAGCAGCACCCGAAACTCCTGCAGGGCCCGCTTGATCCAGCCGCCATCGGCGGTCGGGCGAGGAGCGCCAAACCCCGGGCCCCCCTGCAGATAGAGCAGCCAGGGCAGGTCATCATCCCGCTTGTCCTTGCGGCAGAGGGTGCGGCAGAACAGGGTGAGGGTCGCCTCCTCGTCGGGATGCTGGTGGTCGAGGGGCACGGTAAAAAAGTGTGGCTCGCAATGGATGCCATCCAGCACATAGTGCAAGGGGCTGCTCATCTGGGGTCTCCCTGAGGGTAGGAAAATCGTCGGCCTCATCATAGCCCTGGCGCAGGGGCGGGTCACGCCGGTTTTCCAGATTGTTAACAGAGATAGAGCCTGAGGTCGGTGCCGTACAAGGTGTGGTTTCGCCGCGGTTGACGGCGGGCTGCAACTGGACAAAGATGAGCCGCCTGCCGGGATGGGCAGGGATAGGTCAGCACCCCAGGTGCAGGAAACTGGATGGAGTTGGCTCGATGAAGCCGAGATGGATACGTGTTCGCAAGAGACGCACACAGAGGGATCCGGAGGGGGTGCTGCAGGCGGGTTTGCTGGTGTTCAGCGCCACCTGTGGTGCCACTCTGTTGCTGGCAGCCTGCAACGGCGGTTAGCTGAGTGAAACAGACCCGCTTGTCATGAGCGGGTTTTTTCATGCCGGAGCAGCAGGTCGGGACCTGCCTGTAGCCCTTTGCTGGCGCGGGTTTGCGGTATGCAGAGCACGGCTGCTATGGTCAATTTACGACCGGATCCACACAGGGAGGCGATCATGAACAGTCGTGAAAAGTCCTGGCTCATTTGGCCACAGATCACCGGGTTGCAGGATTGACCGCTGGCGAGGCACTGGCTGGCATGAGCCACTCGATGAGTTCGCTCCTGCTGCAACAGGATCAGCACTTCTTCCGCCGCCATGCGGACGACCCCTGCCACGAAGTCGCCCGGGCCTGCTCGGCTGGACACGTATGGCATGGGGACGAAAACCACTACTAGCCCCGGCATGTGAGTAAATGACAGATGCAAAAAGGCCCGCTCATCTGAGCGGGCCTTTCGAATTTGGCTCCTCCTACTGGACTTGAACCAGTGACATACGGATTAACAGTCCGCCGTTCTACCGACTGAACTAAGGAGGAATAGTTGGTGCCCAGAGACGGAATCGAACCGCCGACACGGGGATTTTCAATCCCCTGCTCTACCGACTGAGCTATCTGGGCAACGGCGCGCATTAAACCCTTTCTGGACTGAGGTGTCAACCACAGGCCGCAGATTGATGTACCGTTCGCTCGATATCCGAGCAATCTTCCCGTGATTGGACCGGTTTCCCGGTTTTAACCATGAAAAGAGGGGCGCCTGTGGGGCAGGGCGGGCCGGCGGCCAGCAGAACATCATGAAGGATGGCGGGCTGCCTGACGTGCCGAGGGCTGCCCGTTGGCGCCAAGCCGGGAGAGTCGCCAGTTATCTTGGCCCATCGATTGAGCCTGCCGCGCTCTGCGGGTATGCTTTGCCGCACTCATCCCCTGGCCATGGTCCGGGCCGACGCGGCTGGCAGGGGTGACATCCATCCAACACCGCCTGGGGTTTATATGAATACCAATATGCAAGAGTGGCGCGAAGAGACCGCCGCCATCGTCAACGAGCTGCTGGCCGATGGCAGCAACCCGGATCTGGATTACGAGATTGAGCACCACTTTGCCTGCCAGAAGTTCGATCTGCTGGAGAAGGCGGCGGTCGATCTGTTCAAGGCCGGTTTCGAAGTGACCGACGCCGAGGAGATGGAGCTGGACGACGGCGCCACCATCTTCTGCTTCGACGCCATGGTGGAGTGCAAGCTGGACATCGACACCATCGTCGCCGACATCGAGAAGATGCTGCCCATCCTCGAGAAATACGGGGTGGACTACGACGGCTGGGGCACCTACTTCCAGGAGTAAGTGCGTCAGATCACGTACGCTTTGCAAAAACAACAAGGCCACCCTCGGGTGGCCTTGTTGTTGCTGGCTTACTGCTCCGGCAGCTGGTAGCTGCGGGCAAAGTCGGCCGGTGGGAGGGGGCGGCTGAACAGATAGCCTTGCAGCCGATCGCAACCGACCTGCACCAGCCAGGCCTGCTGCTCCGGCGTCTCCACCCCTTCGGCGGTGATCTTGATGCCAAGCTCATGGCCCAACCCGATGACGGAACGCACGATGGCTGTGGTGGCCTGGTTGGTGGCCAGCCCCTGGGTGAAGCTTTTGTCGAGCTTGAGGGTCGCCACCTGCAGCCTGGGAAGATAGGCGAGGGAGCAGTAGCCGGTGCCGAAGTCGTCGATGGCGAGCTGGAAGCCCGCCTCGATGAGGCTGGCCAGGTTGCTCTCTATCTCGTCGGCATTCTCCATCAGCACCCCTTCGGTGATCTCCAGCTCCAGTTGCCAGGGGGCGAGCCCGTGGCGCGCGATGCAGTCGAAGATCTGCGGGCAGAGCTCGGGATCGCGGAACTGCAGGGGTGAGAGGTTGATGGAGAGCACCAGATCCGGGGCCGCCACCTGCCAGCGGGCAAGCTGGGCACAGCCGAGCTCCAGCATCAGCTGGCCGAGCTGGCCGATGAGCCCCAGCTCCTCCGCCAGCGGGATGAACTCGTCGGGGGAGATCATGCCGAATTCGGGATGGGGCCAGCGGCAGAGCAGCTCAGCCCCGTGCAGCCGGTTGCTGTGGGTACAGATGATGGGCTGGTAGACGGCGGTCAGCTCGGCGGACTTGATGGCGAGTGGCAACTGGGCGGCGATGAGCTGGCGGCGTTTGAGCTTGGCATCGAGTGCGGGGTCGAACAGGGTGCAGTGCTGCTGTTGGCGCTTGCCCTGGGCCAGGGCGGCCTCGGCGTGGCTCAGCAGACGCTCGGCATCCTTGGCCTTGCCATGGGCGATGCCGAGGAACACCGGGATCTGGATCCTGTGTTCTTCCACCTGATAGGGCGTCATCAGCTCCTGCTGCAGGTTGCGG
Organism: Aeromonas sp. MaB10011B; assembly: GCF_017939325.1. NCBI lineage: Bacteria > Pseudomonadati > Pseudomonadota > Gammaproteobacteria > Aeromonadales > Aeromonadaceae > Aeromonas > Aeromonas sp. MaB10011B. The sequence goes on from NZ_JAGKRK010000080.1 coordinate 24,346, forward strand.
CTCCACGCATCCAGAGAGAGGGGGAGCTCGGGCAGCAGCAGGGCGAAGTCATCCGCCGCGACCCGACAGAGCAGGGACTGGGGCGGCGCCAGTCGTTGCAGGCGACGGGCCACCTGGCTCAACAGGCGGTCGGCGACCCGTATGCCGAAGCGATCGTTGATCTCGCGAAAATGTTGCAGATCCACCAGCAGCAGGCTGGCCTTGCGGGCGCCCAGATGACGGCTGGTCTGGAGGAAGTGGGAGAGCTTGAGCAGGCCGGTCAGGCTATCGTAGTGCTGCTCCTGCTGCAACTGGGCCTGGGTGGTGCGCAGCCCGGTGATGTCGCGGCTCAGGGTAAGGATGCCGAGGGAGTTGCCCTCGTCATCCGGCACCTCGACCCGGGTGACCTCCAGATGGCGGCCTCTGCCCTGGGCATCCACCACGCAATACTCCCCCTGACCCAGGGTTTGTTCGACGGGCAGCCGGGGAGGGACACGCCGACCCAGAGCCTCGCTTGCCACCAGCCCCATGAAGTCGAGAAAGGCCTGGTTGCAGTCGATGAGCACGCCCTGGTGATCCTCGAGACGGATGAGGTCGGGAATGGCATCCAACAGGCGGCGTTGCAGCAACTGCTGCTGGCGGAAGGTTTGCTCCAGCTCCTTGCGCTGATCGATGGCGCTGACCATGGCAAACAGGGCGATGGGATCGCCGTGCTCGTCATACAGGGGAACCTTGTTGATCTCCATCCAGCTGGCGCCTTCGCCGCTGTGGCAATGGAGCTGCTGGTGCAGCAGGGGTTTGCCGTCGGCCAGCAGGCGGTCATCTTCCTCCCGGAATACATCCCCCCAGGGCATCTCGGCATCGCTCTTGCCAATGAGTTCGCTCGGGTCTTGCAGGCCGGCTTCCCTGGCGAATGCCTTGTTGGCAAACAGGTACCGTCCGTGCTTGTCCCGGCAGAAGATATTCATGGGTAACTGGTCGATGATCTGCTGCAGCAGCGCCAGGGAGAGCGAAGAAGTCACGAGAGCACTCACGGGGGAGACTTCGAGCAAATCTATGATAACAGGTGGGTTTTGTAAAGCCTGGGTTAAGAGTACGCCATTTGTGCGGATCCCTGCTGACAGCCTGTGTCGCGATCGCCATAATAGCCGCCGGTTGGCCTATGGCCTTATGGATGAGAGAAGCAGCATGAAGAAGATAATGGGGGGCGCCCTGGCCCTGTTGATGGTGGGTTGTGCGAGCGACAACAACGGCGGCGAGCAGTATCGCTATACCCCGCCGGTTGCCAAGGCAACCAACAACACCCAGGAGATGGCGATCCCGGTGGATCTGGTGTGGGCCCGTGCCGAGAAGTGGTTCGGCGATCACGGCCTGAACATCGAGAACAGCCAGCGTGGTGCCGGTCTGATGACCGCCAACGTGGAAAACTCGGCCGATGGTCTGGAGTGGCTGGATTGCGGCACCATGGGGTCCAAGGTGGCGCTGGGCAACCCCAACCTGCAGATCAACCTGATCATCACCCAGAGCGGCAACAACAGCGTCGCCACCGTGAACGTCAAGGGCAATACCCAGCTCTACTTCGTCGAGTCCTCCGGCGAGCGGGTGCTGGCTCCCTCCATCACCCCGGTGTGCGTCTCCCGCGGCAGCCTGGAACAGAGCCTGTTCTCCACCCTCGGCAACTGATCCTGCCGGGTATCATGAAAAACCCCGTTGCGTGCAACGGGGTTTTTTTATGCCTGCTCTGCGCCCATCAGGGCGTGGGGGGAGGGATGAAGCCAGAGGATCAGGGGGTCAGATCGCCGTGATAGAGCACATGGTCGCCGGACTTGAGCACATAGCCCTTCCAGGGGAAGAGCTGATAGCCGCCGCCCTGCCAGGACCAGTTGCCCTCTTCGCCCTGGCGGATCAGCCGGATCGGCTCGCCCTCTGGCAGGGTCAGCTCGGCCTGACTCTGATCGGCATTGAACAGCACGAAGGCGCTGACGGTCTGACCGGCATCGGTCGGGTTGAGGCGAATGCCCTGCTCGAACAGCCGCACGCACTTGCCTGCCAGCGCCGACCATTGATAACCCGCGCTGCCGATGCAGCCATGTTCGTCGCGATCCGCGCCGACCAGGGGCTCCCTCGGTGTCGTGTTGCAGGCGGCCAGCAGCAGGGAGGCGGCCATCAGGGTCAGGGTGCGCATGCTTACTCCTTGGCGTCCCGTTCGATGACGATGTTGGAGAAGCCCAGCTCCTTGAAGTAGTTCTCCCGGTAATCCTTCACGCTCTTCTTGTCGCGGCGGCACACCTGGGCCAGCTGCTCTTCCATGGCGTGGAAGCGGGTCAGATCGATCCCCTCGGCGGCGGCAACGGCATCATAGATGCTGTTGAACTTGTCGTTGGCGTAGCCAATCTCCCTGGCCTGCTTCTTGTAGGTGTAGGTAATCTTGAACGCCATGGCGTCACTCCTTCTCTTTGGCCTGCTTGCGCTGGACGTACAGATAGAGGCTTTCGACCTTCTCTCTGGCCCAGGGGGTCTTGCGCAAGAACTTCAGGCTGGACTTGATGCTGGGATTATCGGTGAAGCAGCGGATATTGATCTGCTGCCCCAGCGCTTCCCAGCCATAGTGCGCGACCAGGGCGGTGACGATGGCCTCCAGGGTCAGCCCGTGCAGCGGGTTGTTCTTCTGGGAAGCGGGTTGATCGCTCATGCTTGCGCCGCCAGGGTGGCAAAGGGCTGACCCATGCGGGTGGTGACCCCGTTGGCCAGGTGCGGCTCGAAACCGGCCAGCATGCCCGGGCCAAACAGGCAGACGACTGTGCTGCCCAGCTTGAACAGGCCCATCTCGGCCCCCTTTTGCAGGGTGATGGCTTCATCGCCGGTGTAGTCCCAGCGCACCACCTTCTTCTCTTTGGTCGGCGCTATGTTGCCGGCCCAGATGGTTTCGATGCTGGCCACGATAGTGGCACCGACCAGCACCAGGGCCATGGGGCCGTGGGGGGTTCTGAAGGTGGCCACCACCCGCTCGTTGCGGGCAAACAGGTTGGGCACGTTCTCGGCGGTGAGGGGGTTGACGGAGAAGAGATCCCCAGGCACGAACACCATGCTCTCCAGCACGCCGTCCAGCGGCATGTGGATGCGGTGGTAATCCTTGGGTGCCAGATAGATGGTAGCGAAGTCGCCATCCTTGAACGGGGCTACCAGATCCTCATAGCCCCCCAGCAGCTCGCGGGCGCTGTAGTCGTGGCCCTTGGCCTGGATGATGCGACCTTGGCTGATGGGCCCGAGCTGGCTGACGGTGCCATCCACCGGCAGGGCCAGGGTCATGGCGTCTTCCACCACGGGGCGGATGCCGGGCTTGAGCTCGCGGGTGAAGAATTCGTTGAAGCTCTTGTAGTGGGCAGGGCTCTCGTGCAGCGCCTCGCTCATGTCGACCTGGTACTGCTTGATAAAGGCCTCGATCACCCTGGTGGTGAGGTTGCCCGCTTCGGCGGCGGCAAGTTTGCCCACCAGGCGGGAGAGGGCGTGTTTGGGCAGGCAGTATTGACCGGCAATTTTCAGGTTGTCAGTGATGCTCATGATCTTCATCTGGGAATGAGTTGAACGGGTCACAGCCGCGCCTGTTGGCGACCGTGGCGGGCTTCCTGCATGGTTTCCAGGATGCGGTGGTAGTTGTGGAAGCGATCGGCGCTGATGGCGCCCGCTTCGACCGCGGCGCGCAGGGCGCAGCCGGGATCGTCCTTGTGGGTGCAGTCGCGGAACTTGCAGCCACCCAGGTAGTCGCGAAACTCGACGAAGCACCAGGTGATGCGGTCGGCTTCCAGGTGCCAGAGGGCGAACTCGCGGATCCCGGGGGAGTCGATGAGATCGCCGCCGCTCGGGAAGTGGTAGAGCCGCGCCGTGGTGGTGGTGTGCTGGCCGAGCCCCGAGTTCTCGGAGATCTCGCCGGTGAGCACGTCCAGCCCCGGCATCAGGGCGTTGGTGAGGGACGACTTGCCCACCCCGGACTGGCCCACGAAGATGCTGATCTTGTCGGTGAGCGCCGCCTTTAAGGCGTCGATGCCCTCACCGCTCTCGCAGCTCACCAGCAGCACCTCGTAACCGAGCTTGCGGTAGGTCTCGAGCTGGTGCTCGATACGGGCGCGGGCCGCGTCATCGAGCATGTCGACCTTGTTCAGCACGATGAGGGGCGCTATCTCCACATCTTCTGCCGCCACCAGGTAGCGGTCGACGATGTTGGTGGAGAACTCGGGCATCACCGCCGAGACGATGATGATCTGGTCGATGTTGGCGGCGATGGGTTTGACCCCGTCGTAGAAGTCCGGCCGGGTCAGCACCGAGTGGCGCGGATGCACCGCCTCGATGACGCCGGCAGTCGCGGCATTGAGGCCGGGGCGCCACACCACCTTGTCGCCGCACACCAGGCTGCTGATGCTGCTGCGCCGCAGGTTGCTGCGGTGGATGGCACCATCGCTCGCCTCGACATCCGCGTGCTGGCCGAAACGGCTGATCACCACCCCTTCGATGGCGGGGCCGAACAGGGTGTCATCCACCACTGTGGTGTGCTCTTTTTGCAGCCGCCGCTCGCGGTTGGCCTGGACGCGCCTTTGTTGACCCAGATTGAGTTTTGCTTTCTTTGCCACGGGGTTTGCCAGTTTATGAACAGATTCAAAGCCAGTATGATACATGCAAATTGGCAAAATTCCGCCATTCCTCCCAATAGAGAGAGCAATCATGACAGTCAGCGCGCAGAACCTGGTATGGATCGACATGGAGATGACGGGTCTGGACCCCGAAGAGAACGTGGTACTGGAGATCGCCACCATCGTCACCGACAAGGACCTGAACGTGCTGGCCGAAGGGCCGGTCATCGCCATCCACCAGAGCGAGGAAGAGCTGGGCAAGATGGATGACTGGAACGTCAACACCCACACCAAGAGCGGGCTGGTGGCCCGGGTCAAGGCGAGTGAATACGACGAGGCCAAGGCCGTTGCCGAGACCCTCGCCTTCATTCGCCAGTGGGTGCCGGAGCGCACCAGCCCCCTGTGCGGCAACAGCATCGGCCAGGATCGCCGCTTCATGGTCAAGCACATGAGCGATCTGGAAGCCTTCTTTCATTACCGCAACGTGGACGTCAGCACCATCAAGGAGCTGGTCCGTCGTTGGCAGCCTGAACTGCTGGATCAGTTCAAGAAGAGCGGCTCCCACCAGGCGCTGGACGACATCCGCGAATCCATTGCCGAACTGCAGTTCTACCGCGCCCACGTCTTCAAAATCTGAGTGGCTGGCAAGGGTTTGCCGTCGTTCGGTTGCTAAAATCAGCAGTTCGGCCAGCTTTTGAGCGAACGGCTGCAACCAGACAAAAAAGCCCTTGCAATTGGAATGTCTGCTCTTATAATTCGGCTCCCGTACAGTAGCGCAAGCAACCAAATGCTGTACGGTCTGTTTTCAGGTTTTGCGGGAATAGCTCAGTTGGTAGAGCACGACCTTGCCAAGGTCGGGGTCGCGAGTTCGAGTCTCGTTTCCCGCTCCAAAATGTTTGCTGATGACGTTCCGATGCGGGAATAGCTCAGTTGGTAGAGCACGACCTTGCCAAGGTCGGGGTCGCGAGTTCGAGTCTCGTTTCCCGCTCCAATCATCAGCACAGCCTCAAGACAATCCATGTTGCGGGAATAGCTCAGTTGGTAGAGCACGACCTTGCCAAGGTCGGGGTCGCGAGTTCGAGTCTCGTTTCCCGCTCCAATATGCAGTGCCGGAGTCACCGAGTTGGTAGAGCATGTTGAGTGCTTGCCAAGGTCGGGGTAGCGAGCGCGAGTCTCGTTGCTGGCTCCAAAAATATGTAAGTGATATTCCGATGCGGGAATAGCTCAGTTGGTAGAGCACGACCTTGCCAAGGTCGGGGTCGCGAGTTCGAGTCTCGTTTCCCGCTCCAATCACTTGCAGATGACATTCTGTTGCGGGAATAGCTCAGTTGGTAGAGCACGACCTTGCCAAGGTCGGGGTCGCGAGTTCGAGTCTCGTTTCCCGCTCCAA
>NZ_JAGKRK010000081.1:0-293 GCF_017939325.1 Aeromonas sp. MaB10011B
GCTAAAACGGCGTGTCCCGCCGCTAAAATATTGCGAGCGCCGTTCACATCGGCGTTCGCCTCATAACCACACGCAGCGCATTTAAACTGGCTTTGCGTCTGGCGGTTATCCTTCGCAGTATGCCCACAACAGGCGCACTGCTGGCTGGTGTAGGCCGGGTTTATCGCCAACACCTGACCGCCTCGCCATGCCTGCTTATATTCGAGCTGGCGGCGCAGCTCAAACCAGCCCTGATCTAATATCGAACGATTCAGCCCTGATTTTGCCCGGACGTTGCGCCCCGGCTGGCTGGT
>NZ_JAGKRK010000010.1:0-91216 GCF_017939325.1 Aeromonas sp. MaB10011B
GGGACACGCCGTTTTAGCCTGTGGAGGCGTGGTGCAATCAGGCCGCCCGATGAAGCAGGAACCCGGTACTGCGCGAGCAGCTATCACCCAGTAATGGGAATCCCCCTCCTGTGACGCGAAGCGCTAAGGTGGGGGAGGATGTCAAGGTGAGTCTGTTGCAGTTTGAGTTTGTGACCCGGGAAAGCAGCTTTGATCTGGCGTGTCGCTTCGGAGTGGCCAGGCGCGAGGGTGGCGAGGATGCCGATGAGCTATTGGAGCAAGCCATATTGGCATTGAACGAGGCCAAGCGTGAGGGGACCACCCTGGTGTGGTATCAGAGTGCGATGAAGGCTGATCTCCACATGGCCCAGCGGCAGCTGCACCAATTGCGGGAATGGCTGGCGGGGGCCGCCCCTTCCCCCCTGGAGACCCTCTGCGAGGCGATGAGAGACGAGCAGGGCGTGCCGGTGACGGCGGTCAGCCTGCGCTGGCGGGTGAGCCAGCAGCCCTGTGACGTGGGCTGGATGCAAGAGCGTGGTGTCCTTGGGCCCGTGATGGCACGATGGCTGACAGAAGAGCCATGCAGTGGCACCTTGCTGGTAAGGCTTCATCAGCCTGCCCAGCTGGCCCCTCTGCTGGCGAGCCTGCCCCCCTTGCCACAGGGGAGACTGATCCTGGCATTGCCTGCGCTGATACCGGATGCCACCCTGCTTGAGAAGATGCGCGAGTGTGGCTGCATGCTGGCGCTGAGCGAGCTTGGCAGCTGCGCCCCCGAACTGCTGCAAGCGGGCTGGCCAATTCGCTACTGGCTGCCAGCACCCTCCGGGTACGAGGCGCTGCTCCAGCCGTTGGCAACGGCGCTGGGGCTGCTGCGCCTGGCTCCCCTGGGAGAGGCGCAGCAAGAGGATGATCTCAAGCTGAGTTGAGTGGTGGCTTGTGCAGTCTCGGGGCCGATGCCAAGGAGACAATACACAGAAGAGCGGCTCATGGCCGCCCTTCTGCTGCTTGCTGGCACTTAAACTGGTTTGCTGTCCGGTGAGGAAAAGGGAGCGCAGGAGTGTCTGATCACCAGGTCCGGATCCACGGTGATCATGCGGTTTGCGATGGGCTCGCCGTTGATGCGCGCCAGCAGCCGGGTGACGGCGAGGCGGCCCAGCTCCTCTTTCGGTTGATTGACCGTGGTGAGCGGGGGGGACATGAACTGGGCCAGCGCCACGTTGTCATAGCCGACGATGGAGAGATCGCGGGGGATCACCAGCCCTGCCTGATGGGCGGCACTGATGACCCCCATGGCCATCATGTCGTTGCAGACAAACAGCGCGGTGGGACGCTCTGGCAGCGCCAGCAGGCGGGTCATGGCGGCGGCGCCGCTGGCGCAGTCAAAGTCTCCCTCCTGGATCCAGCCCGGATTGACGGTGAGCCCGGCCTCCTGCATCGCTTGCTCGAAACCCGCCTGGCGCTGGTTGGCCGGGGCGCGGCTGTGGGGGCCCGTGATGCAACCGATGGCAGTGTGACCCAGCCCCAGCAGATGGCGGGTTGCCAGGTAGCCTCCACGATGGGAGTTGTCGGCGATGAGATCCACCTCGCCATTCTCCATGCCCCAGTCCATCACCACGACCGGCAGGCTCTTGAGCCAGTCGAGCTGGTTGAACACCTCCTGCTGCCCTTCACTGCACATGATGAGCAGGCCGTCGACCCGTTTCCTGAGCATCATCTTGAGGTAGGAGAGCGCCGTCTCGGCCTGTCCTTCGGTGTTGCCCAGCATCAGGTTGTAACCCTGCTCGAAGCAGTAGCGCTCCACCCCGCGCACCACCTCGGCGAAGAAGGGGTTGCTGGAGGTGGTAACCAGCATGCCGATGCTGTTGGTCTCCTTTACCTTGAGGCTGCGGGCCACCAGGCTCGGGGCATAGTTGAGATCGCGCATGGCGGCGAAGACCCGCTCCCGGGTCTCTTCGGCCACGAAGCGGGTCTCGTTGATGACGTGGGAAACGGTGGTGGTCGACACTCCCGCCAGCGCAGCCACCTCCTTGATATTGGCCATCAGTGCCCCTGCGCAGTCTGTTCAAGGAGGAAAGCATCGACCTCCTGCTTGCTCGGGATGGAGCTCTGGGCACCAAACCGGGTGACGGAGAGTGCCGCCGCCCCGTGGGCAAAGCGTACGGCTGCGTCAAAGTCGGCGCCGGCGAGCTCGGCCGCCAGGAAGGCGCCGTTGAAGGTATCCCCGGCAGCCGTGGTATCCACCGCCTTGACCCGAAAACCCGGCATGAGCGCCTGTTTCTGCCCCTTGCTGCAATAGACCCCTTGAGACCCCAGGGTGATCATCACCTCACCGATGCCCATCTGGTGGAAGCGGGTGGCAGCCTCCCGGGCGCTCGCTTCGTCCGTCACCTTGACGCCGGTCAGCAGCTCGGCCTCGGTCTGGTTGGGGGTGATGAGGTCCACCAGCGCCAGCAGATCCCTTGAGAGCGGGCGCGCGGGGGCGGGGTTGAGCACCACCCGGGTGCCGTGGGCACGAGCCAGACGGGCCGCTTCCTGCACGCTCTCCAGCGGCACTTCCAGTTGCAGCAGCAGGGTGTGGGCGGCGGCGATCATTGCCTCGTGACCTTGCACTACGGCCGGGGTGAGGGCGCCATTGGCTTCGGCGGAGATGCCGATGCTGTTCTCCCCCTCGTCGCTCACATAGATGATGGCGATGCCGGTGGGGAGCCTGGGGTCGAGTTCGACGGCGCTGACATCGATGCCGTCGTTGGCAAACCCGGTTTTCATCTGGTGGCCGATGGCATCATCACCGATGCGGGCGATGAAGGAGACAGGGGCGCCGAGGCGGGCGGCGGCCACCGCCTGATTGGCGCCCTTGCCGCCGGGAACGACCTGATAGCTGTGGCCGGTCAGGGTTTCACCGGGGCGGGGAAAGTGGGGGACGCGCAGCACATGATCCGCATTCACGCTGCCGAGGACTACGAGACGATTCATTCCTATCACCCTTGGTTGAGTACATCCTGGTCTGGGTGGACCCAGACCAGGCGGCACTGGCGGAAAAAGAGAGGGGAGGCGAACCTCCCCCCGTCAACTTACTTGTTGACGATTTGCAGCGGTACCGGGATGGATTTTTCCACCGGTTGACCCTTGAGCACCTTGTCGGCGGTTTCCACGCCGATGGCGCCGATGAGGGCAGGCTGCTGTGCCACGGTGGCGGCCAGTTTACCCTTGGCCACGGCGGCTTTGCCATCGTCGGTGCCGTCAAAGCCCACGATCATCACCTCTTTGCCAGCGGCCTGCACGGCGCGGATGGCTCCCAGCGCCATCTCGTCGTTCTGGGCGAACACTGCCTGCACGGTCGGATGGGCGGCCAGCAGGTTCTCCATGACGTTCAGACCCTTGGTGCGGTCAAAGTCGGCGGGTTGGGAGGCCAGCACCTGCAGTTTGTTGGCGGTGACCGCCAGGGCGAAGCCTTCGCCGCGATCACGGGCGGCGGAGGTACCTGCGATCCCTTCCAGCTGGATCACCTTGGCACCGCTGCCCAGCTTCTCGGCGATGAAGTCGCCAGCCAGCTTGCCACCGGCCACGTTGTCGGAGGCGATGTGGGCCTTGACGTCACCCTGGGCTGCGCCGCGGTCCAGGGTCAGCACCGGGATGTTCGCCTTGTTGGCCAGGCGAATGGCGTTGCCCACGGCTTCGGAGTCGGTCGGGTTGATCAGGATGGCGTTGACCTTGCGCACGGTGAGATCTTCCACGTTGGAGAGCTCCTTGGCCGGGTCGTTCTGGGAGTCCAGCACCACCAGCTCGTAGCCAAGCTCCTTGGCCTTGGCTTCGGCCCCCTCCTTCATGGTGACGAAGAAGGGGTTGTTGAGGGTGGAGACCACCATCGCCAGGGTGTGTTCCGCGGCCTGGGCGGTGCCCAGCACGGACATGATGGCGGCAGCGAGCAGGGTATTGAGCTTTTTCATCATTTCATTCCTTGTGTGTGGCGTGGCTTGTTAACGGTTGCTTTTGTTATCGATCATCACGGCAAGCAAAATCACGCTGGCCTTGGCGATCATCTGGTAATAGGAGCTGACGTCGAGCAGGTTGAGGGCATTGTTGAGGAAGCCGATGATGAGGGCACCGATCAGGGTACCCATGATACGGCCCTTGCCCCCCATCAGGCTGGTGCCCCCCAGCACAACGGCGGCGATGGCATCCAGCTCGTACCCCATGCCGGCTGTGGGCTGGGCGGAGGAGAGGCGGGATGTGACGATGAGCCCGGCCAGTGCCGACAGCATGCCGCACAGACCATACACCGCGAGCTTGACCCGATCCACATTGATACCAGAGAGGCGGGTGGCCGATTCGTTGCCGCCGAGGGCATAGATGTGGCGGCCCAGGCGAGTGTGGTTGAGCAGGTACCAGGCCAGCAGGAAGACGATGGCCATCAGCCAGATGGGCACCGGCAGACCCAGCAGGTAGCCGGTCCCGAGCCAGGCGAAGTGATCGGCGCCGTCACTGAAGCCGGTGGAAATGGGGCGCCCCTCGGTGTAGACCATGGTGACGCCGCGCAGGGCGGTCATGGTGACCAGGGTGGCGATGAAGGCCTGTACCTTGCCCTTGGCGATGATGAGGCCGCTGATGCTGCCAAGCAGGGCGCCGGCCCCCAGGGTGAGGGGGATCACCAGGCCGATGGGCAGCTCCATGGCCACCATGGTGGCGGCCAGGGCGCCGCACAGGGCCAGTACCGAGCCGACCGACAGATCGATGCCGGCGGTGAGGATGACCAGCGTCATGCCGACCGCCATGATGGCGTTGACCGATGTCTGGCGCAGGATGTTGAGCAGGTTGTCGGCGGTGAAGAAGTTGGGGCTCAGGAAGGAGACCACGCCGATCAGCACCAGCAGCGCGACCAGGGACTTGTTCTCGATCCACCAGGCCTTGCTCATGACGCCGCGGCGGGAAAGGGTTTGGGTTGTCATTGTGCTGCCTCTTGCTCTGCTTGCCACTGTTTACCGACTGCCGCTGCCATCAGCTTCTCCTGATTGGCATCGCGGGTGTTGAATTCTGCGCTAATGCGCCCTTCGTGCATCACCATAATGCGATCACTCATGCCGAGCACTTCCGGCATTTCGGAGGAGACCAGGATGATGCTCATCCCCTCCTTCTTGAACTGGTTGATGAGCTGATAGATCTCCTTCTTGGCGCCGACATCGACGCCGCGGGTCGGCTCATCCAGGATCAGCACCTTGGGCCGGGTCAGCAGCCCCTTGGCGATGGCCACCTTCTGCTGGTTGCCGCCGGAGAGGAGCTTGATCAGCTGATCCTGCCTCGGGGTCTTGATGTTGAACAAACGCACATAGTCCCCTACCGCCTGGCGCTCGGCCTTGCCGTCAATCTTACCGCCACGAATGAACTCGCCGAGGGCGCACAGGCTCATGTTTTCGCGCACCGACAGCTCCAGCACCAGGCCGTCGCCCTTGCGATCCTCGGAGATATAGGCGATACCAGCGGCCAGACCATCGGCCGGGCTTCTGGGTACCAGGGCGTGGCCATCCACCGTCACCTGGCCAGCGCTGATGGGGCTGGCACCGTAGATGAGCTTCATCAGCTCGGTGCGGCCGGAGCCCATCAGGCCGCTAAAGCCCAGAATTTCCCCCTGACGCAGGGAGAAGCTCACCCCGCGCACGCCGGGACCAGCCAGATCGTTCACCTGCAGGCTAACCGGGCCAAGCTCGCGCTCAAGACGTGGGTACTGCTCTTCCAGCCGGCGGCCCACCATCATCTCGATGATCCTGTCTTCATCGAGATCGCTCACCGCCTGCTCGCCGATCCACTTGCCATCCCGCAGCACGGTGACCCGATCGCAGATCTCGAAGATTTCTTTCAGGCGGTGGGAGATGTAGACAATGCCGCAGCCCTGCTCGCGCAGTTCACGAATGACGGTGAAGAGCTGCTCGGTCTCGGTGTCGGTCAGCGCATCGGTGGGCTCGTCCATGATGATGACGCTGGCATCGAACGACAGCGCCTTGGCGATCTCTACCATCTGCTGTTCACCGATGGAGAGATCCCCGAGTCGGGTATCCGGGCCGTGCTTGACGCCAAGTCGCGCCAGCAGACCGCTGGCACGCTCACGCAACTGCTTGTGGTCGATGCTGCCAAAACGGGTGCGCGGTTCGCGGCCGAGGAAGATATTGGCGGCAATCGACAATTCCGGCAGCAGGTTCAGCTCCTGGTGGATGATGCTGATCCCCTGATCCTGAGAGTCGCGGGGGCCCTTGAAGTGCACCGGCTGGCCGCGATAGTTGATGTAGCCCGCATCGGCCTGGTAGATGCCGGTCAGCACCTTCATCAGGGTCGACTTGCCAGCGCCATTTTCGCCGAGCAGGGCCATCACCTGGCCCGGATAGACCCGAAGGCCCGCTTCGTCGAGGGCGCGTACCCCGGGGAAGGTCTTGACGATCCCGGTCAGCTCCAGAATGGGTGAGAGGGGGGAGGTTGTGCTCATTTGCAGCTTCCTTGAAGAGGCCTTCTTTGAAGAATTCAGAACGCCACACCGGCGCAGAGGATCAGGTTGGCGTAGGGAGTCACCTCGCCGCTGCGCACGATAGCCTTGCTCTGGCAGGAGCGAGCCTTGAACGCTTCGTGCAGGCAGTACTCGATGGTGATGGGCTTGCCCTGGGCGGCTGCGTGGGCCTCCAGCTGATCCACCAGCGCCTGATGGGCGGCGGGACTGATCTGCTTGATCTCGCTTGCCATGATCACCTTCTCCACCACCAGGTCGGTGAGTAGGGCGGTCAGTACGGTTTCAAGGCTGGGGGTGCCCGCCATCAGCGCCAGATCGATGCGCTCGGGGCCTGCCGGAATGGGCAGGCCAGCGTCGCAGACGGTGATCTCGTCGGTGTGGCCCATCTGCGCGACCAGCGCGCTTAAGGGAGCATTGAGCAGCTTGCCTCGTTTCATACAGCACCTCGGCGGCCTGGGACCGCATATGAATATTGAGTTGGGCAATCGGTTACGCAACCGGTTGCGTCATTAGGGCGAAAGATAGGTGTTAACCGTTAACGGGTCTAGGAAGTGATGACGAAAATGTGAAAACGATCTCAGTGACAGGGCAATTTCAGAAGAAACGGGTGCCATAAGAGCACCCCGTCTGAGAGGCGTCGCCGGATGTTGCCCGCACAAAAAGGCGTACCCGGCGCGAGGAGATCAGAGGGCGAGCGCCGCCTGCACTGCGGGGCGGGCCAGCATGCGCTGATAGTGATCCGCCACCTTGGGAAACTCGCTGATGGCAACCCCGTCGCTCTCGAGCCAGCCTGCAATCACGAAGAGGTAGATGTCGGCCAGGCTAAAGCGCTCCCCCAGTACCCAGGGGCCGGCCAGATAGTGGCGCTCAATCTGGTCAAAGCCATCGCGCATGTTCTGGGGCATCTTGGCCTGCATGGCAGCCATGGCCTGTTCATCGTCGGCCCAGCGGCCGGGACGGCGTCCATGGGCATGGGCGACATGGACGGTGGAGACGAGGAAACTGTGTACCTCCTGCATCCTGGCCAGGAGGAAGGGGTCATCCAATGGGGCCAGCCCGGCGTTAGGAAAACGCTGGGCCACGTAGAGCAGCAGAGCCGGTGTTTCGGTCAGCACGCCATGCTCCGTCACCAGTGCCGGGACTCGCCCCTTGGGATTGATGGCGAGGTAGTCGGGGCTGCGCTGTTCACCAGCGGCCAGATCCAGGCGCTTGACAAGGTGAGGGGCACCGGCCTCCACCAGAGCGATGCGTACCGCCATGGCACAGGTACCCGGGGCAAGATAGAGCGTCAGTTCGGACATGACCGTTTTCCTTGTGTGAGAGAGAAGAGCCAGTGGACATCTCGTCCGCCAGCGCGCGCCATCATCCTACTCCCGTTGGACAGAGGGGCCAAGGGTGAGGGGAACTTCATCAAGTAGGGCTGCAAGGCCTTGGGTATCAATGGCTTTCTGAACGGAAGATAACAGGAAAAACGGCTACGCATGCCGGTTCAAACCGCTATAATGTGCCACTTTGGATCAGTCGTCAGTGAATGTTGGACAGTCAATTGAGTAATAGAATGCGGATCGGTGGAACCCTCGAACAGTCCCTCAGCCAGGGATATCGTCTGGACCTGCAAGGGGTGTTGAAAGAGGGGTGGCAACAGACTCGTCGCACCGGTTTCGGATTGGCGCTGGCCATCGCCGGGGTCATGGCAATCTGGATCCTGCTGAGCAATACCTTGCTGACGCCCTATGTCGCCCGTGAAGGAGGGGATATGGATATGGCCCTGATCCTGAGCCTGCTGGTCACGGTGATCATGTCACCCATGACCTCCTCCCTCGACATGCTGGGGTTGCAGCAGTCGGTGGGGGTACGCGCCCGGCCGAGCCAGGTGTTCGACTTCTTCCGCCACTTCCTGCGCCTGGGCAGCCTGAGTCTGCTCGGCAGCCTCATCACCAGCCTGTTTGGACCCCTGTTCGAGCTGCTGGGGGTGCCTGTGATGCTGGCCTTCATCCCTTCCGCCCTGGTGGGCATGGGGCTGGTGTTTACCGTACCTCTGGTGCTGGAGCGCGGTCTTTCCCCGGCTCAGGCCATTCTGGTCTCCCTCAAGCTCTTTGCCCGGGGCTGGCCCAGCATAGTGCTGCTGCACGGGGTCATGCTGGCACTCTTCTTCCTGGCGCTCATCCCCATGGGGCTGGGACTTATCTGGGTGGCGCCGCTCTACTTCAACTGCAAGGGCATTCTCTACCGGGATCTGTGTGGGGTGGCAGTCGAAGTGACCGAGGTTGCCAGTGGCAACGACGGGCAGGGCCCGGATCATTTCAACGCATAATGGAATACCAGGGGTCAGCCGGTGTCGACCCGCCCGGAGCATGATGCAAAAGGATGGCATATGAACAAGCGATACGGGATGGCGGCGCTCCTGCTGATGCCCATGCTGGGACAGGCTGAGCCGTCCCTTGAACTCGACTACGGCACCTTCTACAGCCAGATGAAGACCTTCGCCAAGGGGGAATTTGGCCACGCCAGACTGGGCTTTTATCTGGCCAGTCAACAGTACGGTCGGCGCTGCGGGCTCACCTCGGCCCGGGTCTCGACCCCGGACAGGGATGTGCCCGCCGAGGTCACGGTGGATGGCGAACTGCGTCTGCCCTATGACGATGATCTCAACCTCGACAAGGCGATCGTGGTGGTGGGGCTCACCGAGGCCCACGCCGCCTGTGATCTGTCGGTACAGGTGATGGCTGACGCCCCCGCCACACCCGAGGTGCCGCTGGCCGAACTTGTCTCGCGTCAGCAGCAGATGCAGCGATTGCTCGACAAGATGGCCGGCATGGTCGGCCAGTATTTCCTGCCCAAGATGGAAGGGGTGCGGATCTCCATGGTGGCGCCCGCAGGCACAGCCTACCTTGTGGAGGGTGCCCGTCAGGAGGCCGTCTCCTGGCAGCAGGGGCAACTGCTGCTCAGCAATGCGCAGCTGAAGGGGTTTGCCCAGGGCAAGCTGCAACTGCAAGGGGAGATCCTGCGCCTGACCCCCTGGCTACACAAGGAGTAGCGACCCGAGTCCGCAGATTGCCAGAATGAAAAAAGGAGCGCCTGGCGCCCCTTTTTTGTGGGTGACGGGGCTTAGCGCACCTCAATCACGTCCAGCATGTCCATCTCGTCGATGTCCAGCAGCGGCGCCTTGGGCAGCTCGGGCGGATCAAATGCCTTGTCGCCACCGTCGATGATGCCGGAGTCGCGATTGATGCTCTTGAAGTCAAACAGCTGGTGATCGAGCAGGTGGCTCGGGATCACGTCCTGAATGGCGGTGAACATGGTCTCGAGACGGCCTGGGAAGCGGCGATCCCACTCCTGCATCATCTGCTTGATGGCCTGGCGCTGCAGGTTCTCCTGGGAGCCGCACAGGTTGCAGGGGATGATGGGGAAGGCCTTGACCTCGGCATAGCGCACCAGATCTTTCTCCTTGCAGTAGGCCAGGGGGCGGATCACCACGTTCTTGCCATCGTCGCTCACCAGCTTGGGGGGCATGGATTTGAGCTTGCCACCGTAAAACATGTTGAGGAACAGGGTCTCGAGGATGTCGTCACGGTGATGGCCAAGGGCGATCTTGGTACAGCCCAGCTCCTGGGCGGTGCGATACAGAATGCCGCGGCGCAGGCGGGAGCAGAGCGCGCAGGTAGTCTTGCCCTCCGGTACCTTCTCCTTGACGATGGAATAGGTATCTTCTTCCACGATCTTGAAGTCGATGCCGAGAGTGCTCAGGTATTCGGGCAGCACGTGCTCGGGGAAGCCGGGTTGCTTCTGATCCAGGTTGACGGCCACCAGATCGAAATGGATGGGGGCGCTGGCCTTCAGGCTCATCAGGATGTCGAGCATGGCAAAGCTGTCCTTGCCGCCAGACAGGCAGACCATGATCTTGTCACCCTCTTCAATCATGTTGAAGTCGGCGATGGCCTGGCCCACGTTGCGCCGCAGACGTTTCTGCAGCTTGTTGAAACTGTATTTCTCTTTGGCGTTAAGCTCTTCTAGCATGGCCTCAAACCCGGGACAAAAATAAGCGGCTTATTATAGCCATGTCCCGGGGGAGGGCAAGAAACGCTTATGCAGGATGACGCCTGTCATCCACAGGGCAGCTGTAATCGTCGGGTTTGAGGATGAGAATGTCGCAGTTGAGCCTGTCCACCACGTGCTCGGCGGTGTTGCCAAGCAGGGCGGCAGAGAGGCCGGTACGGCCGACGCATCCCATGATCATCAGGGTGGCATTCAGATCGTCCGCCATGTCCGGCAGCACCTCCTCCGGCAAGCCTTCCGCCACCTTGGTCCACATGTGGTTGATGCCGAATTGATCGGCATGTTCCCGCAGCAGATCTTCATGGTGTTTGCGAATGGCATCGTTGTAGGCGTTGGGATCGAACTCTGGCAGTTCGATGGCGACATTGACCGGGGTGCCCGGGTAGGTGTTGACCAGATAGAGACTGGCACCAAGCAGCTCGGCGATGGCGATCCCCTCGCGGGTGATCCGCTCGTTAAGCACCTTCTGCTCCTTGTCATCGCTCGAGCAGTTGATGGCGGCAATCAGGTTGCCCCCCCGTTGCCAGTGCCCTTCTTTTACCAGCAGAACCGGACAGGGGCATTTGCGCAGCAGGTGCCAGTCGGTGGGGGTGAAGATGAAGGTTTGCAGGAAGGAGTGTTTGTGAGTCGCCTTGACGACCAGATCGTGACGCTGTTCCAGCACTTCCTGAATGACGCACTCGAAGGGACGGTTGTGCCAAAGCACTTTCACTTCGCATTCCAGCCCTCTGGCCCGATAGGGAGTTAGGATCTCGTCGAGCCACTCCCGACGCTGGGCGATGACACCATGGCGCATCTCTTCCCGCTCGTCTGCCGAGAGCATGGCGGTCATCTCGTAAGAGAAGTCGTAAATCGTCAGGAGCAGGGTCAGCTGGGCGCCCTCATCCAGCTCGGCGACCTTGACCGCGCGCTCGAGCGCGATCTGGCGCTCCTCCTCGGGATTGATCACCACCAGAATGTTTCGGTACTTGACCATGTTCTCCTCCTTGGTAAAAAGGCCAATGATGGCAACTCTTTAGCTATTACAGCTTAGTCCAAGGGGGGAGACGGGAAGGTGTGCCGGATCAAATTTCAGGGTGATCCGATCCGGCAAAAAAGGGAATAAACGGGGATTAACCGCAGGGAGGACGAGTGGCTCCGGCCATGACGCCCAAGGCAACGTTGTCAAGTACAGTAATGTATTTGCCTTTGACGCTGATGAGACCGGATTTCTGGAAACGGCCCAGCAGGCGGCTGATGGTCTCGACGGTGAGACCGAGGTAGTTGCCGATGTCTCCACGGGTCATGGAGAGGCGGAACTCCTTGGCGGAGAAGCCGCGCTCGGAGAAACGAACCGAGAGATTGTGCAGGAAGGCAGCGAGGCGCTCTTCGGCGTTCTTTTTGGAGAGCAGCAGTATCATCTCCTGGTCGCCCATGATCTCGTTGCTCATCAGCCGCATGATCTGCTGGCGCAGTTTGGGCATCTTGCCAGAGAGGTCGTCGAGCACATCGAACGGTATTTCGCACACCATGGCGGTTTCCAGCGCCTGGGCGAAGGAGGGGTGGGCCTGCTTGTGGATGGCGTCGAAACCGACCAGATCACCGGCGAGGTGGAAGGCGGTGATCTGTTCGTCACCCTGTTCGGTGATGGTGTATGACTTGATGGTCCCGGAACGTATGGCATAGAGCGACTTGAGCTCATCGCCGGCCTTGAACAACTCTTCACCCTTCTGGAACGGCTTTTTGCGCTCGATGATGCTGTCGAGCTGATCGAGCTCGTTATCGTTCAGGGTGAAGGGGATGCAGAGCTGGCTGATGCTGCAATCCTGGCAATGAATTGCACAGCCACCGCTCTGAATACGTCTGCCAGGTTTCTTGTCCGGGATCATAGGCTCAAATGAATAATTGATTTATATCAAACAAGTTTACCACCATCTCATCCGTTTTGGATAGGGTTTCAAAAGGACGCCATCCCGATCCAGAGGGTGTGGATCCCGTAGGCAATAAGCAGCAAGGCGCCCCCAAGGCGCAGGCTGCGCAGGGTGAGCCAGTAGCGCAATCGGTCTGCCAGCCCCCCTAGCGCAAACAGGGTCGGCAGGGTGCCGAGGCCGAAAAAGAGCATGATGAGTGCCCCGCCACTCGCGGAGCCTGCGGCAGCGCTCCAGGTCAGCATGGAGTAGACGAGGCCGCAAGGGAGCCAGCCCCATATCATGCCAAAGGGGAGGGCCTGCCTGGCTGATGTAAACGGGAGAAACCTGCCTGCCAGCGGCTTGATGAGAGGCCAGAACTTCGCACCGATGCGCTCGAGCAGCAAGACGCCATGCCACCAGCCAGCCAAGTAGAGGCCGAGCGCTATCATCAGCAGGGCGGCGATGAGGCGAAGCCCTGCCAGGGCGTGTTTGCCAGCGCCTATCTCCGTGGTGGTGGCGAGCAAGCCGCCCACCAGCGCGCCCGCCAGCACATAGCTCAGGATGCGCCCCAGGTTGTAGTTGAGCAGATAACCGAGCCTGCCCCAAAAATGCTGCTTCTCGGCAGGTATGGCCATGGAGAGCGCTGCGGACACGCCGCCACACATGCCGATACAGTGGCCGGCACCGGCAAGCCCGACCAGCAGGGCGCCCATGAGGTCAAGGCTGCTGGTCATGGGGCCTGTTTTCCTGTTCTGCTTGTTGTTCAGAGGGGGGCAAGGGGCGCTGCTCCTCGTCAAACAGGATGTTGGAGCCCTGCCTGTCGAGATCCTCGAACTGCTCGGAGCGGATGGCCCAGAAGAAGACGGCGCCGGCAATGACAACGAACAGGATGGCGATGGGGATGAGGACGAAGATAATGTTCATGGCGTGGACCCTGTGGTGAAAGGGGGATGATAACCCGGCGAGGCAAGAGGTGCCGCCACCCGGGAGGATGCCAGATGGCTGCTCACCGGTTGAGCCGCATGGAGTTGGTGACCACGATGAGGGAGCTCAGGGACATGCCAGCAGCCGCCAGATAAGGGGGGAGCCAGCCACTTGCAGCCAGCGGCAGCACAAGCAGGTTGTAGCCGATGGACCAGGCAAAGTTCTCCTTGATGATCTTGCGAGTTCGCAGGGCCAGGGCCCGGGCGGCCAGCAGACGGGAGAGATCGTCGGCCAGCAGGATGGCGTCGGCACTGTTCTTGGCCAGATCCGTGCCCCCCGCCATGGCAAAGGACGCGTGGGCGCCGGCCAGCACAGGGGCGTCGTTGATGCCATCTCCCACCATGATGCTGATATCCCCGGCCGCTTCCCGGGCCTTGAGATAGGCCAGCTTGCCGTCCGGGGTGACCCCTTTTACCAGCTCATCGACCCCCAGCTCGCGGGCCAGCATGTCCGCCTGGTCCGAACCGTCGCCGGTGAGAATGGTGGTTTGCAGGCCTGCCTCCTTGAAGGCCTGGATCAGTGCACCGGCATCGGGGCGCAGCGTGTCGGCCAGGATGAAACGGGCCAGCAGTCCGTGTTCATCGGCCAGATAGATGGTCAGCCCTTGAGCGGCATTCTCTTCTTGCGCCAGTTCGAGCCAGCGTGCACTGCCGATGCGGTAATGCTTGCCCTCAATTACTCCCTGCACGCCGTGGCCGATGACGGGGGTGACGTCGCTGGCGGCGAGCGGCACCCCGTCCGCCAGTGGTTTGCTTCGAAACGCACGGGCGATGGGATGCTCGGAATAGGTCTCCAGGGCCTGGGCGAGGGCGAGGCAGCGGGCTGCGTCGAGCTCGCCGAGGGGCTGGGTGCTCACCAGGCTGATGTTGCCCGTGGTCAGGGTCCCCGTCTTGTCCATCACGATGCGGTTGGCCCGGGTCAGAATGTCCAGCACGTGGCCGCGGCGCAGTAGGATGCCGCTGCGGGTCAGGTTGGCAGTGGCCGAGGTCAGTGCGGTCGGGGTGGCCAGCGAGAGGGCGCAGGGGCAGGTCGCCACCAGCACCGCCAGGGTGACCCAGAAGGCCCGCTCGGGCTCATGAAAATGCCAGAAGGTCCAGACCCCGGCCGCAATGATCAGGAGCACCAGGATAAAGTGGCGCGACAGCACGTCCGCCAGCTGGGCGATGGCGGGCTTGTCGTCCAGAGCATGATCCTGCAGGCGCATGATCTGGGCCAGGCGCGACTCTTCAATGGAATGGCTGACCCGGATCTCCAGGGGGGCATCGGTGTTGATGGTGCCTGCATAGACGGGATCTCCGGCCTGTTTGAGCAGAGGCAACTGTTCGCCAGTCAGCATGGATTCGTTGAGGCTGGCCTGGCCCAGGGTGACGATGCCGTCTGCCGGCAGGGTGGCCCCCGCGAGTACCCGCACCCTGTCTCCGACTCGCAGCGTCTTGGCGGCCACCTCGTGTTCGCCGTCATCATCGATGCGGGTTGCCATGATGGGTACCAGGCGCGCCAGGTTGGAGCTCGACTCCGACGCCTTGCGCCTCGCTCGCAGTTCCAGCAGACGGCCCAACAGCAGGAAAAAGACGAACATGGTGATGGAGTCGTAATAGACCTCACCCGTGTTGAAGACCGTGGCCCAGATGGAGGCGACGAAGGCGCCGATCAGTGCCAGCGACACCGAAACATCCATGGAGAGGTGCCCCTGCTTCAGGCTGCGCCATGCCCCCACGTAAAAAGGCTGGGCCGAGTAGATCATGATGGGGGTGGAGAGCAGAAGGCTTATCCACTTGAAGTAGATCATGAACTCCTCTTCCACGCTGATGAAGAGGTCCATGTAGAGTGCTACGGCGCACATCATCACCTGCATGGAGCCAAGGCCGGCCAGCGCCATGCGGAACATGTAGCTGCGCACCTCTTTGGCGTAGAGCGCTTCCTGCTGATGAGTCTGGAAGGGATAGGCGCGATAGCCGACCCTGGCAAAGCCCTTGAGAATGTCGCTCAAAGAGAGCTGGGCCGGATCCCACTTGATGCGGGCGCGATGGGTGGTGGTATTGACGTTGATGTAACGCAGACCGCGCAGGGTCATCAGGTGCCGCTCGATGAGCCAGGCACAGGCGGCGCAGGTCAAACCTTCCACCGTCAGTTGGATCTCGCGCGTAGTTTCGCGACCCGTACCGGTGTCGGTGACGAACTCCTGCTGCACCTCCGCCAGATCGTAGTGGGTGAGGGCGGCGAGCTCTTCGGGCACCAGTTCCCCCTTGATGCCGGGAGCGGTGCGGTGTTCGTAATAACTGGCGAGGCCGCATTCGAGAATGGTCTGTGCCACGGCCTGACAGCCAGGGCAACACATCGGCTGAACGATGCCTTTGATCTCGAGAGTAAAGTTACTGCCAGTGGGAACCGGTTCACCACAGTGAAAACAGCCGGTCATGGTGATCATCCCTCTTTGATGCAGCCCAGCAGGCCGGGTCGGGGAGAAGGGTGGCTGACCGGCGTGCCGATCACCCTGCCTTCGTGATTCAACGTCCCTTGGGATCGAGCTCAATCGCTGCCTGAGTCGGCAGTTGTGCCGTCTCCTGGAGGCGCCATTCATGGTTGAAGGCATCGACCCGCACGTGCCACTTGCCGGTGAGGGGCTTGTCCAGCATCAGGCGATAGACTCCCTTGCCATCGGCCGTCAGCAGATGTTCGCTGTCCAGGCCCGCCAACGTGGGATGAAACAGGGAGAGGTGCAGTGCCTGCCCGAGGGGGAAATCCCCGGACAGTGGATTTAACGTCAGCTCCTTGTCGCTGACATTGAGGGCGATACGGATGCCGAGCGCCTCGGCGCGATCGAACTTGCTGAGATCCTGATTAATCTCCTTGCCCTGCTTGTAGTAGTCCTCCGCTACCAGGTTGACCCCATCCTTGCTGGCAATGATGGCGGTGGCGATGCTGCCTACCACGGCGGCGCAGGGGAGGGCGATGATGAACCAGGGCCAGAATTGGCGATACCAGGGTTGGGTCATGATGCTACCGAAACAAATGGTTAACGAAATGGCGGTAATTCAGCCAACACAAGATAACAAAAAGCCTCGAAGAGTCGAGGCTTTTTGCTGATTAATCACGTGCTTATCACATGTTACTGCTGATTTTGCCGATCGTTGTGGGACAAGCTGTAAACGTAGGAGGCGAGCAGATGTACCTTGTCTTCCCCCAGAATGTCCTTCCAGGCCGGCATCACGCCGTGACGACCGTGGGTGATGGTCTGTTCGACCACCTGACGGGAGCCGCCATAGAGCCAGATGTTGTTGGTCAAGTCGGGGGCGCCGAAGGCGATGCCGCCCTTGGCATCCGGGCCGTGGCAGGCGGCGCACATGGCAAAGCGTGCTTCCCCTTTCTTGGCTTCCACCAGATCAACCTTGCGACCGGAGAGGCTCAGCACATAGGAGGCCACCTCCTTCACCCCGTCCTGACCCAGGATCTCGCCCCAAGCGGCCATGATCCCCTGACGACCGCCCATGATGGTGGTCTTGATCTGGTCGGGTGCGCCGCCCCACTGCCATTCGCTGTCGGTCAGGTTCGGGAAACCGCGGCCACCGCGGGCATCGGAGCCATGACACTGGGAACAGTTTTGCAGGAACAGGCGCTGACCCACCTTCAGGGCTTCCGGATCCTTGGCGATCTCGGTGATCTCCTTGTAGCTCTTGCCGTCAGCCTGATAGGTCAGCTCGCGGAACTTGGCGCCGTAGATCTCGTCGGCCTTGGCAAGTTCCCGATCGTATTCCACCGCGCGTCCTTCGGCCTTGGCGGAAGCCGCCGCTGCCTTGGACTCGGCCAGGGAACGTACATCCTGGTTGGAGCTCTGCCAGCCCAGCAGACCCTTGAAGTTGCCAAGGCCCGGGAAGGCGAGCAGGTAGATGAGCCCGGTGACGATGAAGAAGAGGAACATATAGGACCACCACTTCGGCAGGGGATTGTTGATCTCCTCGATGCCGTCGAAGGTGTGACCCATGGGTTTGCCCTCTTCGGCCCCCATCTTGTCCTTCATGCACCAGGCCAGCAGCAGGAAGCAGCCGAGAATGGTGCCAAGGCTTATGACGGTCACAAAAATGCTAAACAGAGTGCTCATTATTGCTTCGCTCCTGCGTTCTTGTTATCAGCACTGGGTTGCTCGTCATCGGCAAAAACCAGGTTGGCGGCCTCGTCGAAAGAAGCCTTGCGGCGCTTGCTGTAGGCCCAGACGATGATGCCAATCATGATGACCATCAGCAGCAGGGTGTACAGGCCGCGAAATGTGCCGTAATCCATATCCCGACTCCTTATTTCAGGGCATGGCCCAGTGATTGCAGATAGGCGATCAGCGCATCCAGCTCGGTCTTGCCCTTGACGGCCTCACCGGCACCGGCGATGTCGGCATCGGTATAGGGCACGCCGAAGTGATCCCGGAACAGAGCCAGCTTCTTGCCGGTCAGCTCGCCGCTCAGCACATTGGTCTCGAGCCAGGGGAAGGCCGGCATGTTGGACTCGGGCACTACGTCGCGCGGGTTGATGAGGTGGGCGCGATGCCAGTCATCGGAGTAGCGGCCGCCGACCCGGGCCAGATCCGGGCCGGTACGCTTGGAGCCCCATAGGAAGGGGTGCTCCCACACGCTCTCGCCGGCAACCGAGTAGTGGCCGTAGCGTTCGGTCTCGGCGCGGAACGGGCGGATCATCTGGCTGTGGCAGACGGTGCAGCCTTCGCGGATGTAGATGTCGCGTCCTTCCATCTGCAGGGCGGTGTAGGGCTTGAGGCCCTCCACCGGCTCGTTGGTCTGCTTCTGGAAGAACAGGGGGGTGATTTCCACCAGGCCCCCCAGGCTGATGGCGAAGATGATGCCAATGACCAGCATGGGGACGCTTTTTTCAAAAATCTCGTGACGGTTGTTGTTGCTCATGCTTTAAACCCCTTCAAATCAGGCTGGCTGTGCGACGGGTTCCAGAGAACCCTTGGGCGCAGTGACGGTGCGATAGGCGTTGTAGGCCATCAGCAGCATGCCGGTGACGAAGAAGCAGCCACCCAGGAAGCGCACGAAGTAGAAGGGATAGGAAGCTTGCAGCGCCTCCACGAAGCTGTAGGTCAGGGTGCCGTCGTCGTTGACCGCACGCCACATCAGACCCTGCATCACACCGGAAATCCACATGGCGACGATATAGAGCACGGTGCCCACGGTGGCCAGCCAGAAGTGGACGTTGATGAGCTTGATGCTGTACATGCGCCCCTGCCCGAACAGGTTCGGGATCAGGTGGTAGACGGCACCGATGGACACCATGGCAACCCAGCCCAGGGCACCGGAGTGAACGTGACCGATAGTCCAGTCGGTGTAGTGGGAGAGGGCGTTGACGGTCTTGATCGCCATCATGGGGCCTTCGAAGGTCGACATGCCGTAGAACGACAGGGAGACGATCAGGAAGCGCAGGATGGGGTCATAACGCAGCTTGTGCCAGGCACCCGAGAGGGTCATGATGCCGTTGATCATGCCGCCCCAGGAGGGCACGAACAGGATGAGGGACATCACCATGCCCAGCGACTGGGCCCAGTCAGGCAGGGCGGTATAGTGCAGGTGGTGCGGACCGGCCCAGATATAGAGGGAGATCAGCGCCCAGAAGTGCACGATGGAGAGGCGGTAGGAGTAGACGGGGCGACCCGCCTGCTTGGGCACGAAATAGTACATCATGCCAAGGAAGCCCGCTGTCAGCAGGAAGCCCACTGCGTTGTGGCCATACCACCACTGCACCATGGCATCCATGGCACCGGAGTACATGGAGTAGGACTTCATGCCGGAGAGCGGCACTTCCATGTTGTTGACGATGTGCAGTACGGCCACCGTGATGATGAAGGCACCGAAGAACCAGTTCGCCACATAGATGTGGGAGGTGGTGCGCTTGACCAAGGTGCCGAAGAAGACGATGGCATAGCTCACCCAGACCACGGCGATGGCGATGTCGATGGGCCACTCCAGCTCGGCGTACTCTTTGGAGGTGGTGTACCCCAGCGGCAGCGAGATGGCTGCAGACAGAATGATCGCCTGCCAGCCCCAGAACACGAAGGAGGCGAGGGGACCACCAAACAGCCGGACCTGACAGGTGCGTTGCACCACGTAGAAGGAGGTGGCCATCAGGGCGCTGCAACCAAATGCGAAGATGACCGCATTGGTATGCAGGGGACGCAGACGGCTGTACGTCAGCCAGGGGGTGTCGAAGTTGAGGGCAGGCCAGATCAACTGGGCTGCAATCAATACACCCACCGACATGCCGACGATACCCCAGACAATCGTCATGACGGTGAACTGGCGCACAACGGTGTAGTTGTACTCAGGGTGGTTTGTTGTATGGCTCATCGTTGTATTCCGCTTCCGATGCTGTTGTTAGTGTTGCCCGGTGTCCTGGGCCATTTTCACCCCGGTTTTGCAAAATCCCCTCGTTAACATCTGTTAATAAAAGGAAAAGCAAAAGGTGGTTAAATGAAAATCCATTGAGAATGATACTGAAATGACCGGTAAAATAACAGTACAAACAGTGATATATTTGGCTCCAGCGGGTCTCATGTCCGCCAGTTTTTACCTTGAGCCAGATCACGAAAATTACATTTTCTACGTACCTTACAGAGCTGTTTTTTCATGAAAGAGAGACTCACTTCACGCAAAATCGTCCACCTGTCCATGGTGCTGGTCATTTTGCTCTCCCTGATGGCCTATCGAACCTGGTTTTCAGGCACAGGAAGCGACCATGCAGAGGGCTCCAATGTTCAGATTTGTGATCTGTCCCACAGCCCCTGCCGCCTCATCGTCGGGGATCGCCCGCTGACGGTCAGCATCGATGGCTTGCCGATCCGCCCTGAACATGACTTTGTCCTGCGCCTTCAAGGGGGTGTGCCGGCCATTACGCCGGTCAAGGCCTGGCTCGAGGGCAAGGAGATGTTCATGGGGCTCATCCCCGTGCTGTTTGAAGCCAGCGATGCGGGGTGGCGAGGGGTGACCCAGGTGGGAAGTTGTACGGCAGAGGCGATGGACTGGCTCTTGACCATCGAGTGGAGCAATGGCCAGCGCCATCAACTGACGTTGGGCGCGGCACGTTGAACGGACTCTCATCGGGCCCCAGGAGGGGGGATAAATGAAAATTGATTTGAAATTTTCAGGCAGGACGGTACCTTGCATTGATTATCAAAGAGTGAAGTTCATTTAATCATGATTGAAAAACAAGCATTTTATCGCACGCTCAACCAGCAGGCCCAGGCATTGCTAGAGGGCGAACCCGACATGATCGCCACCCTGGCAAACCTGTCTGCCCTGCTCAATCAGGAACTGGCTGACATCAACTGGGTTGGTTTCTACCTGCTGCAGGGCGAGACCCTGGTGCTCGGCCCGTTCCAGGGCAAGCCGGCCTGTGTGCGCATCCCGGTCGGGCGCGGCGTCTGTGGCACTGCGGTTGCCGAGGGCAAGACCCAGCTGGTGGACGACGTGCACCAGTTCGCGGGGCACATTGCGTGCGACGGTGCCAGCAACTCGGAAATCGTGATCCCGCTGCGCCGTGGCGGGGAGATCATCGGGGTGCTGGACATCGACAGTCCAATCTTTAACCGCTTTGACGAGCAGGACCGGATTGGCCTCGAAGAAACGGTGCAAATTTTGGAAAGCATGCTCTAAGTCATTGCTAGATGGTTCGCAAAAGGTCCCAAGCTCTCTATAATGGGGCCTTTGTTGTGTTCGGGCATGCCCGTGCGTCTATATGAAAGCCAAGGTTATACATGGAAAACACTGAAAAGCTGAAGAACAGTAAAGAGATCGTCGCCTACCTGGTCGAGAAATTCCCGGCCTGCTTCATCGCTGAAGGAGAGGCCAAGCCACTCAAGATTGGCATCTTCCAGGATCTGGCCGCGCGTCTTGCTGATGACGAGAGAGTCTCCAAGACCATGCTGCGCTCTGCTCTGCGTCAATACACCTCCAGCTGGCGTTACCTGCATGGCCTCAAGGCTGGCCAGGCCCGTGTCGATCTGGACGGCAACCCGGGCGAGCTGCTCACCGAAGAGCACATCGAGCATGCCAAACAGGCGCTCAAGGAGAGCAAGGAACGTGTCTTTGCCAGCCGCCGCACCAACACCAAGGAGAAGGAAGACAAGCCCAAGCAGCCGCGTCGCAACGCGCCGCGCAAGGCTGACGCTCCCCGCTCCGACAAGCCCAAGTCCGCCCCTGCTCCCAAGGCTGCACCGGTCGCCGATGCGCCGCTGGTGAAAGTGGATGCCGCTACCCTGAAAGTCGAGCAGGGCGTGCGCGTCGTGCTGGGCAAGTCCCCTGTGCCTGCGACCATCAAGGAAGTGACCAAGGATGACGTACAGGTTCAATTGCAGACCGGCATGATGTTGCGGGTCAAGTTCGAGCATCTGGTTCTCTAAGGAGACGAATGTTGAAGCATGGCGTGATTCGTTTTTCACTCGTTGCCTGTAGCCTGGCGCTTGCCGGGCTCGCACAGGCCATCGAGCCGGTGCTCAAGGAAAGTGATTTGCCTGTGTTGGCTCAAGAGAGCCAACATGCTACGGCCAGCAAGCGAATTGCCAATCTGTTTACCCGCTCCCACTACAAACAGTTCAAGCTGGACGACGCCTTTTCCTCCGTGATCTTTGACAAGTATCTGGAGAATCTGGACTACAGCCGCAACCTGTTTCTGGCCTCTGACATCAGCCGTTTTGAGAAATATCGTACCGGTTTTGACACCGACCTCGAGCGAGGGCGACTGGCTCCGGCCTACGAGATGTTCAACCTGAGTCAGCAGCGGCGGTACGAGCGGTTCGAATACGCCCTCAAACTGCTCGACACTCCCTTCGATTTTACCCAGAAAGACAATTACGTCTTCGATCGGGAAGGGGCTCCCTGGCCCAAGGATGAAGCCGAGCTCAACGAGCTGTGGCGTCAGCGGGTCAAGTTCGATGCCCTGAGCCTCAAGCTCAGCGGCAAGGAGTGGCCCGAGATCAAGGAGCTGCTTGGCAAGCGTTACAACAACGCCATCAAGCGGATGTCCCAGACCGAGAGCGAGGACGTGTTCCAGCTCTTCATGAACTCCTTCGCCCGCGCCATCGAACCGCACACCAGCTATCTGTCTCCGCGCAGCGCCGATCGGTTCAACACCGAGATGAACCTCTCGCTGGAAGGGATTGGGGCCGTGCTGCAGGCGGAAGATGACTTTACCGTCATCCGCTCCCTGGTGCCAGGCGGCCCGGCGGCCAAGTCCAATCACCTGAAACCCGATGACAAGATCACCGGTGTGGGGCAGGACGACGGTAAGATCGTGGATGTCATTGGCTGGCGTCTTGACGACGTGGTCGAGCTCATCAAGGGGCCCAAGGGCAGCAAGGTGAAGCTGGAGATCCAGCGCGGCAAGGGCGCGACCGCCAAGACCGAGCTGGTGGAGCTGGTGCGTGACAAGGTGCGTCTGGAAGACAGAGCCGCCAAGTCCAAGGTGATCACCGCCGAGGGCAAGAAGATCGGCGTGCTCGAGATCCCGAGCTTCTACGTCAACCTGCACGACGACGTGATCAAGGAGATCTCCAGCCTCAACAAGCAGAAGATCGACGGCCTCATCGTCGATCTGCGCGGCAACGGTGGCGGTGCCCTGACGGAAGCTTCCGCCCTGAGCGGTCTCTTCTTTGCCAGCGGCCCCGTGGTGCAGATCCGTGATCACATGGGTCGCATCACCGTCAATGGCGACGACGACGGCAATGTCTACTACGGTGGCCCCATGTCGGTGATGATCGACCGCTACAGCGCCTCGGCCTCCGAGATCTTCGCTGCCGCCATGCAGGACTATGGTCGTGCGCTGATCCTCGGCGAAAACTCGTTCGGCAAGGGGACGGTGCAGCAGCATCGCAGCCTCGCCAAGGTCTATGACTTCTACGAGCAGCCGCTGGGTCACGTGCAGTACACCATCGCCAAGTTCTACCGTATCGATGGCGGCAGCACCCAGAACAAGGGAGTTGCACCCGATATCGCCTTCCCGACTGCGGTAGCGCCGGGGGAGACGGGGGAGAGCCGCGAGTTCAACGCCTTGCCCTGGGACAAGATTGCCTCGGCCAGCTACGAGCGACTGGGGGACTTCTCCAGCCTGCTGCCCAAGCTGAAAGCGGCCCACGAGGCACGGATCACCAAGGATCCGGAATTTGCCTATGTGCTGCAGGACATCAAGGAGTATCAGGCGGACAAGGACAAGAAGTCGGTCTCCCTGAACGAAGCCGAGCGGCTGGCTGAACAGGCCAAACAGGACGAGAAGGCGCTGGCGCGAGCCAATGAGCGGCTGACCCGTCTTGGCAAGCCGACGGTGAAGAGCCTGGATGAACTGCCGACCGATTTCGAGGCACCTGACGAATACCAGGTGGAAGCGGCCAACATCACGGCGGATCTGGCCACCCTCAGCAAGAAGAGCTGATGCTGGCAACGAAATGACAAGGGCGACTCGGGTCGCCCTTTCTTTTGCCTGAATGCAAACTATTTGACCCTGTCCGAGCCTTGTGACAGCCTCTGACACGTCAATAACAAAGCGTGGAAGCACACAATAATGACTGAACAACCTCAGGCCATGACGGCCAAATATCGCCAGGATTACCAGGCTCCCCTCTATTGGTGTGACAGCCTGGATCTCGATTTTCAGCTGCAAGAGCCCCTGACCCGGGTCACCGCCATTTCCCGTTTGCGTCGCAGCGGCGATCACAACGAACCCCTGGTGCTGGACGGCGAGGGGCTTGACCTTGTCAGCGTCATTGTGGATGGCGTGCCCTATCAGCAATACGAGCAGGGAGAGAGCAGCCTGACCCTGTTCAACCTGCCGGCCGAGTGCGTGCTGACCGTGGTCACCGACATCGATCCCGCCGCCAACACGGCGCTGGAGGGGCTCTACAAATCCGGCGATGCCTATTGCACCCAGTGCGAGGCCGAGGGCTTTCGTCGTATCACCTATTACATGGACAGGCCGGACATCCTGGCCCGTTACAGTACCCGCATCACCGCCGACAAGGCCAAGTACCCCTATCTGCTCTCCAACGGCAACAAGGTCGCGAGCGGCGATCTGGACGACGGTCGCCACTTCGTGCAGTGGCAGGATCCCTTCCCCAAACCGAGCTACCTCTTCGCCTTGGTGGCGGGGGACTTCGATGTGGAACGCAACCACTTCATTACCAAAAGCGGCCGCCAGGTGGCGCTCGAGATCTTCGTGGACAAGGGCAACCTGGACCGCGCCGGTTTCGCCATGGAGAGCCTCATCAACTCCATGCGCTGGGACGAGCAGCGTTTCGGCCTCGAGTATGACCTCGACATCTACATGATCGTGGCGGTGGACTTCTTCAACATGGGGGCCATGGAGAACAAGGGGCTCAACATCTTCAACTCCAAGTTCGTGCTGGCCAACCCGGCCACTGCCACCGATGCGGACTACCACGGCATCGAGCGGGTGATCGGCCACGAATATTTCCACAACTGGACCGGCAACCGCGTCACCTGCCGCGACTGGTTCCAGTTAAGCCTCAAAGAGGGACTGACGGTGTTCCGGGATCAGGAGTTCTCCTCCGATCTGGGGTCGCGCGGCGTCAACCGCATCAACAACGTGCGCACCGTGCGCGGTCCGCAGTTTGCCGAAGATGCCGGCCCCATGGCCCACCCCATCCGCCCGGATGTGGTGATCGAGATGAACAACTTCTACACCCTGACCGTCTACGAGAAGGGCTCTGAAGTGATCCGCATGATGCACACCCTGCTGGGGGAGGACGCCTTCCAGGCGGGTATGCGACTCTACTTCGAGCGTCACGACGGCTCTGCTGCCACCTGCGACGACTTCGTGCAGGCGATGGAGGATGCCTCCGGGGTGGATCTCGCTCGCTTCCGCCGCTGGTACAGCCAGTCCGGCACCCCCGAGCTCACCGTGACCGACGAATACGATGCCGAAAGCGGTGTCTATCGTCTGCACGTGAGCCAGCACACGCCGCCGACCCAGGATCAGCCACAAAAGCTGCCGCTGCATATCCCCCTCGACATCGAGCTCTACGATGCACAGGGTGCCGTCATCCCGCTGCAATACCAGGGCAAGGCCATCGGCAATGTGCTGGACGTGCTGGAAGCACAGCAGACGTTCGAATTCGATCGAGTGCCGGTCAGACCGATACCCTCCCTGCTGCGAGACTTCTCCGCCCCGGTCAAGCTGCACTATGACTACAGCGACGAGGCCCTGGCCTTCCTGATGCGTCATGCCCGCAACGAGTTTGCCCGCTGGGACGCCGCCCAGATGCTGATCAACAAGGCGGTGATCGACGGGGTGGCCCGGGTCCAGCACGGGCAGGGGGTTGAACTCTCCCACACCCTGCTGGCGGCCTTTGTCGCCATTCTGGACGAGGCTGCACTGGATCCCGCCCTCAAGGCAGAGATCCTGGCCCTGCCGGGGGAGGCGACCCTGGCCGAGCTGTTCGAGGTGGCCGACATCGACGCCATCCACCAGGTGCGCAACGGGATCCAGACCGCATTGGCCCACGCCTTCGGCGACCGCCTGCTGGCGTGCTACGAGAGCCTGCGTCTGCCGGCTTATCAGGTGGTCCATGCCGACATGGCCAAGCGGGCCCTCAAGGGTGTGGTGCTGGGTTATCTGGCGGCGCTGGATGCCGCGAAGGCCGATACCCTGGTGCGCGAGCAGTACGAGGCTGCCGACAACATGACCGACACCCTGGCGGCGCTCCAGGTGGCCAACAGCCATCTGCTGCCGTGCCGCGCCGCGCTCTTGGCCGACTTCGAAGGCAAATGGGCCCATGATGGCCTGGTACTGGACAACTGGCTGCGGTTGGTGGGGGCCAAGCCGGCCAAGGATGTGCTCCATGACGTGAAGCAGGCGATGGCGCACCCGACCTTCAGCATCCGCAACCCGAACCGGCTGCGGGCGCTCATCGGCAGCTTCGCCATGAACAACCAGGTGCAGTTCCACGCCGCCGATGGCAGCGGCTATCGCTTCCTGACCGATCTCTTGATCGAGCTCAACGAGGTCAATCCCCAGGTGGCGTCCCGCCTCATCACCCCGCTTATCCAGTTCAAGCGGCTCGATGAGGGGCGCAAGGCGCTGGTTCGCGCCGAGCTGACCCGCCTGGCCAACCTGGACGGGCTGGCGCGGGATCTGTTCGAGAAGGTGAGCAAGGCGCTGGCACAGTAAGCGCCGCGACGGCGGGCAGGGGAGCCTGGCTTTCCTGCCCGTTTTTCATGGATGACCAGGAGGTGACATGAGGCAATACACTTTTCGGCTCTCCCTTGGCCGCGACGAGATCATGTTGATGTACCAGGGGCAGGTGAACCGCCTGGTGGTACGTACCGAGCAGGGTCTGACCCTGGAGCTGGGATTGGAGAAAATCCGGCGTTTTGTGTCGGAGAGCGGCGTTCACGGCTACTTTCGACTGAAAACCCAGGACGATCATCGCTTCATTTCCCTGGAACGCATAAATTAACAAAACTTGAACATCAATCCGGGTAATTATCTGCTTTAAGTCACTATCTATCCGGCAAATGGCGCGGCATCCAGTGGGATTTTCTGAATTTTGCCAACTTGGCAAAATTTATCACAACCCAAGCCGTGATCTGTCCCTTGTTTTTAACATCCCGTTATCACCTTTGCTCGCCTTCCTTGATCCAAGCCATTACACTTCGCTGCAACTCTGTACCGGTGGGCATCCTGGGTGGATGTCGCCGTGTCTGTGATGTCGTCCGATAAGGAAACTAGCAATGGCATTGAAAGACGCCCCTACCTCCGTTCTGCTCGAAAACGTTCTCAGTCTGATCCACCAGAAATTGCCGAAAAACAGTGCCTCCCTGGTCGAATGTTTCGTTGCCAAGTTCTACGGCAACATGGCCAGCACTGATCTGCATGACCGCAATGACAGCGATCTCTATGGCGCCGCCCTCAGTCTGTGGAATGCCCTCAACCACCGTACCGGCATCGAGCCCTATATCCGGGTCTACAACCCCGAGCTGACCCGCCACGGATGGCAGTCTCCCCATACCATCGTCGAGATCATCCTGCAGGATTCCCCCTTCCTGGTGGACTCCATCCGCATGGCCCTCAAGCGTCTCAATATCACCGCCCACATGATGCTGCACCAGCCGCTGCACCTGATCCGCGGCGAAGGCGGCAAGATTGGCGCCATCCTGGATCTGGACAACACCGCAGAGCAGACCTCGGTGGAAACCGCCTTCCTCATCGAAATCGATCACCTGACCGGTGAAGAGGAGATGGACGCCCTGACTGCCGAGCTCAACTCGGTGGCGCGGGAAGTGGCCCTGGCGGTGGGAGACTGGCAGCCCATGCTGACGCGCCTGAACGAGATCATCGAGGAGCTGCCCAAACGCAAGAACCCGGTCAGCCAGGCCGAGGTGGACTCCTGCGTCGCCTTCCTCAAATGGGTGGCCGCCCACAACTTCACCCTGATGGGTTATCGTCGCTACGACGTCAAGGCGGTGGAGGGGGATCACGAGATCCTGCCGCAGCCCGAGTCCAGCCTGGGGCTGATGAAGAACTCCATCAAGGACGAAGGCCAGCGCCTCGGCACCATGCCCGCCAGCGCCCGTCACGCGGCCCTCAGTTCCGACTTGCTGATCCTCACCAAGTCCAACAGCAAGTCCCGGGTGCATCGTCCGGCCTATGTGGATTACATCGGCATCAAGCGCTTCGACGAGCACGGCAAGGTGGTGGGAGAGGATCGCTTCATCGGCCTGTATGCCTCCTCCATCTACAACACCAGTGCGACCCAGATCCCCCTCATCAGCCACCGCCTCGAGCGCATCATGGCCGCCTCCGGCTTTGAATCGGGCTCTCATGCCTACAAGGCGCTGCTGAACGTGCTGGAAACCTACCCGCGCGACGAGCTGATCCAGGCCCGTGAAGAGGAGCTGCTGGCCACCGGTCTCGGCGTGCTGGAGATGCAGGAGCGGGACATGCTGCGCCTGTTCGTGCGCCGCGACGTCTACGGCCGCTTCTTCTCCTGCATGGTCTATGTCACCAAGGAGCGCTACAACACGGCGCTGCGGGTCAAGACCCAGCAGATTTTGCAGAAATATTTTGGCAGCAGCATCGATGTGGAGTTCAACGTCTACTTCACCGAGGGCGTGCTGGCACGGACCCACTACATAGTGCGGGTCAACAACAACAACGTGGATGTGGATGTGAACGAAGTACAGAACAACCTGATTGAAGCGGCCCGCAGCTGGGATGACCGCCTGGATTCCGTGCTGCTTTCCCACTATGGCGAGGCCCGCGGTAACGAGCTGCGCCGCCGTTTCAGCACCGCCTTCCCCCGTGCCTACAAGGAAGATGTGCTGCCGGGCTCTGCCGTCGCGGACATCATGGCCCTGGATGGATTGAGCGAGGCCGAGCCGCTTGGCATGCTGTTCTACCGCGCCCAGGAGGAGGAGAACGATCGCCGGGTACGCCTCAAGCTGTTCCACCGAAGCGAACCCATCCACCTCTCCGACGTCCTGCCCATGCTGGAAAACATGGGACTGCGCGTCATCGGCGAGACCCCGTATCAGGTACGGACCCCCACCGGCGAGGTGTTCTGGATCCTCGATTTCTCCATGCTGCTGCGGGGCGAGCAACCGTTCGATCTGGAGCAGAGCCAGCAGCGCTTCCAGCAGGCCTTCGCCGCCATCTGGAACAAGACCCTGGAAGATGACGGCTTCAACCGTCTGGTGCTGGGGGCCGGCCTCACCGGTCGTCAGGTATCCGTGCTGCGGGCCTATGCCAAATACATGCGCCAGACCGGCGTCTCCTTCAGTCAGTCCTATATCGAGGAGACCCTGACCCGTTATCCGGATATCGCAGAGCTGCTGTTCACTCTGTTCGAACAGCGTCTGGATCCGGCCGGCAAGCAGGACGCCAAGGTGCCATCGCAAGATGCCAAGGCATCCGCCAAGCTGCATGAGCAGCTCGCCGCCAAGCTGGATCAGGTCGCCAACCTGGATGACGATCGCATCATTCGCCGCTATGTGGAGATGATCGACGCCACCCTGCGCACCAACTACTACCAGCTGGACAAGGCGGGCAACATCAAGCCCTACATCTCCTTCAAGCTGGCCCCCTCCAGCATCACCGACATGCCGCTGCCGCTGCCGAAGTTCGAGATCTTCGTCTACTCCCCGCGAGTGGAAGGGGTACACCTGCGCTGGGGCAAGGTGGCCCGTGGCGGCCTGCGCTGGTCCGATCGCAAGGAGGACTTCCGCACCGAAGTGCTGGGTCTGGTGAAAGCCCAGCAGGTGAAGAACACCGTCATTGTGCCGGTGGGCGCCAAGGGCGGCTTCTATTGCAAGCAGATGCCGGCAGGCGCCCCCCGTGCCGTCATCCAGGAGGAGGGCAAGGCCTGCTACCGTCTGTTCATCCGCGGCCTGCTCGATGTGACCGACAACATCATCGGCGGCGAGGTGATCCCGCCAAAATCCGTGGTGCGTCACGACGAGGATGACTACTACCTGGTAGTGGCGGCCGACAAGGGCACCGCCACCTTCTCCGACATCGCCAACGAGATAAGCCTCGAATACGGCCACTGGCTCGGCGATGCGTTTGCCTCCGGCGGCTCGGTGGGCTATGACCACAAAAAGATGGGCATCACCGCCCGCGGCGCCTGGGAATCGGTCAAGCGCCACTTCCGTGAGATTGGCATCAACTGCCAGACCACCGACTTCACCTGCGTGGGTATTGGGGACATGGCCGGCGACGTGTTCGGCAACGGCATGCTGCTCTCCGAGCACATCCAGCTGGTGGGCGCCTTCAACCACATGCACATCTTCGTCGACCCGACCCCGGATGCGGCCAGGAGCTTCGTCGAGCGCAAGCGCCTGTTCGAGCTGCCGGGCTCGAGCTGGGATGACTACAACCGTGAGCTCATCTCCAAGGGGGGCGGCATCTTCCTGCGCTCGGCCAAGTCCATCAAGCTGAGCCCCGAGATGCAGACCCTGCTCGGCACTGACAAGGCCAGCATGGCGCCGAACGAGCTGATCAAGGCCCTGCTCTGTCTGAACGTGGACCTGCTCTGGAACGGCGGCATCGGCACTTATGTGAAGAGTGCCCGCGAGAGCGACGCCGACGTCGGGGATCGCAGCAACGACGTGCTGCGAGTCAACGGTCGCGATCTGCGTGCCCGCATCGTGGGCGAGGGTGGCAACCTGGGCTTCACCCAGCTCGGCCGGGTGGAGTACGCGAGCCAGGGTGGTCGCATCAACACCGACTTCACCGACAACGTGGGCGGCGTGGACTGCTCCGACAACGAGGTGAACATCAAGATCCTGCTGAACCAGCTGGTGGCCGCCGGGGATCTGACCCTCAAGCAGCGCAACCAGATGCTCTACGAGATGACGGATGCGGTGGCGCAGGTGGTCATCACCAACGCCTATCGCCAGTCCCAGTCCATCTCGGTCACGGCGTTCCGTGGCGCCGAGCAGCTCAAAGAGCAGCAGCGCTTCATCCAGGGGCTGGAGCGGGAAGGCAAGCTGGACCGCGGCCTCGAGTTCCTCCCCACCGACGAGGAGCTCTCCGAGCGGATGGCGGCGGGGCAGGGGCTGACCCGTCCCGAGCTGGCGGTGCTGGTGGCCTACGGCAAGATGGTGCTCAAAGAGCAGCTCAACTGCCCGGAAGTGACCGACGAGCCCTTCCTGGCCAACATGCTGGTCACCAGCTTCCCGACCCAGCTGCAGCAGCAGTTCGGTGCGGCCCTTGCCCAGCATCCGCTGCGCGGCGAAATCATCGCGACCCGGGTGGCCAACATGCTGGTCAACGACATGGGGCTCAACTTCGCCAGCCGGATGAAGGACGAGACCGGTGCCTCGGTGGCCGAAGTGGCCTGCTGCTTCGCCATGGCCCGCGAGGTGTTCGGCCTCAATACCCTGTGGCGCGACATCGAAGGGTGTGACAACCAGGTGGATGCCAACACCCAGCTCGAGCTGATGTTCTACAGCCGCCGCATTGTACGCCGCGCCACCCGCTGGTTCCTGCGTGCCCGCAACCGCAGCTGGAGCATCGGCGAGAACATCGCCTTCTTCCGCCCGGCCTTCGAGACCCTGGCGGAGCACCTCTACGAGGTGATGGACGAGAGCGAAGTGGCCGAGCACCAGCAGGCGGTCGCGGCCCTGGTGGCCAAAGCGGTACCCGAGCAGATTGCCCGTCAGGTAGCCCACATGAGCAGCCTGTTCTCCTGCCTGGATCTGGCGCAGATCGCCGCGGAGCACAAGACCGACATCCTGCGCGCCGCCAACGTTTACTACCGTCTCGGTGCCAAGCTGGATCTGCACTGGTTCCTCGAGCAGATCAACCATCAGCCGGTGGGCAACCACTGGCAGGCGATGGCGCGGGCCTCCTTCCGCGAAGATCTGGACTGGCAGCAACGCAGCCTCACTTCCGTGGTACTGGAAGGGTGCAAAGA
Organism: Aeromonas sp. MaB10011B; assembly: GCF_017939325.1. Classification (NCBI taxonomy): domain Bacteria; kingdom Pseudomonadati; phylum Pseudomonadota; class Gammaproteobacteria; order Aeromonadales; family Aeromonadaceae; genus Aeromonas; species Aeromonas sp. MaB10011B. The sequence goes on from NZ_JAGKRK010000010.1 coordinate 31,823, forward strand.
GCAGGGGGAATGCGCTACCATACTGGCCGACTGGATTTCGGAGCATGAGCAGCTCTTGTCCCGTTGGACCCATATGTTGGCCGACTTCAAGACTACCAGCACCCACGAGTTCGCCAAGTTCTCGGTGGCCTTGCGAGAGTTGAACCTGCTCCAGTTGAATTGCCGAACCTCGGCATAACCCCAAAAGCCCCGGCCAGTTGCCGGGGCTTTTTTTAAGGAGCAAGCATGCTGTACCCACTCGCCAGGCATTTCCTGTTCAAACTCAATCCGGAGCAGGCTCACGATCTCTCCATCAAATATTTGCCCCGCCTTCTCGGTACACCGCTCGATTGTTTCTTCCGCAACACCCTGCCAAAACGCCCCGTCACCGTCATGGGGCTTAATTTTGCCAATCCGGTGGGCCTGGCCGCGGGATTGGATAAAGACGGGGAGTGCATCGATGCCTTCGGCGCCATGGGGTTCGGTTTCATCGAGGTCGGTACCGTGACCCCCAGACCCCAGAGCGGCAATGACAAGCCACGTCTCTTCCGGGTGATCCCGGCCGAGGGGATCATCAATCGCATGGGATTCAACAACAAGGGAGTCGATCACCTGGTGGCCAAGGTGAAAGAGGCCAAATATCAGGGGGTGATCGGCATCAATATCGGCAAGAACAAGGACACCCCCATCGAGCAGGGCAAGGATGATTACCTTCTCTGCATGGACAAGGTGTATGACCACGCCGGTTATATTGCGGTCAATATTTCCTCGCCAAACACCCCGGGTCTGCGTCAATTGCAATATGGCGATGCACTGGATGAACTGCTGGCCGCATTGAAACAGCGCCAACAGGAGCTGGCCGAGAAATATAAAAAGTATGTGCCGCTGGCCGTGAAAATTGCCCCGGATCTGTCACTCGATGAAATAGATCAGGTAGCCGCCTCTTTGATCAAGAACCGTATTGACGGTGTCATCGCCACCAATACCACTCTGGAGCGGGAGATGATATATGACATGCCCCATGCCGCAGAGGCTGGCGGGCTTAGCGGTCGTCCGCTCCAGCACAAGAGCACCGAGGTTATTCGCCACCTGGCCAAGGCCCTCGACGGCGCCCTGCCCATTATCGGTGTGGGTGGTATCGACAGCGCCATGGCGGCTCGGGAAAAACTGGCAGCGGGTGCCAGTCTTGTCCAGATTTACAGCGGCTTTATTTATAAAGGGCCGAGTCTGGTCAAAGAGATCGTTACCCATATTTAAAAAATAACCGGTTGCCCTTATTTAACGTTGCTCAAATTCTCGACATGGAATAAAGTCGAGGGACGGCTTAGATAAGGGCACCACCATGTGTATTCAACCCAATGACAATTGGCAGTGGCATTATGACGCTCAGGATGATCGCCTTATGCTGGATTTGTCCGATCGCATGATATTTGCCACCGAATATAAAGGTCGACAACTTGTTCCCTGTTCTTTCACCACCCAGCCTTTTTGCGTGGATGATGCCGCCCTCTATTACCAGTTGATGGACAAGGCCGCTGAACTCGACTGGAGTACGCCCCACCAGGTCCAGCTGGTCCTCAATGCCATCGCCGTCAGCCGTTTTTATAAACCCCTGATGCCGCAAAGCTGGTTCTTTCATGAACAGCAGGCCCATGTTATTCCGGATATGGGATCCCTGGTGTGGATGGATACGCCCCACGGTAGGGGGGAATTCATGGTCATCGAAGCCGGCGATCAGGCGAGTGTTTGCCTGAACCTGACCGACGAGCTGGTGCTGACCAACAGCAAGACGCTGCCGCGCTTTGCCGTGATCAAGGTGATGAATAACCGGATGCAAGCCAGAGTTCGGGCACAGACACAATATCGGGAAGTGGGCTGACGACGGGGCCGTTATATGGCGACGAATAAGTCCGTTATAGGCCTGCTATATTGGTCTGATATTTAAGCGCTCAGTCTCTCTCTTGTTCCATTATTTGTCTTTTTCCTTCGTCTGGTCGTCACGACCATTTTCTGCCTGGTCCGGGCAAGATTTTCGAATTCTTTACGAATGTGATGGTAGACAACTGCCAGCCAAGAGCGGGATCCTGTCGCCCGCAAGGGGGAGGGGAGCGTTTGCCGCGCCTCTTGCCGTTTATATGGCGCCTTTGTCCAAGGTTCGAGTGCCGAGCGCGGGCCGATAAGGTATAATGCGGCACTATTTTTATGGCATCCCCGTGAGCGTGATGAAAGAATTTTTTGCAACCTGCCCCAAAGGGCTGGAAAACCTGCTGGCCGTCGAGCTGACCAATCTGGGTGCAGAGCAGGTCCGTGAGACCGTGGCCGGCGTCCACTTCAAGGGCGAACTGGCCATCGGCTACAAGGCCTGTCTGTGGAGCCGCTTTGCCTCCCGAATCGTGCTTGTGCTCTCCGAGTTCCAGATGAACGACGATCTGGACCTCTACCTCGGGGCCCATACCATTCCCTGGGAAGATCACTTCTCCGGTACCGCCACCATCGCGGTGGACTTTACCGGTACCAACGCCTCCATTCGCAATACCCAGTACGGTGCCCTGAAGATCAAGGACGCCATCGTCGATCGCTTCACCAAGCGCGGTCACGTGCGCCCGGATGTGGACAAGAAGTCCCCGGACATTCGCATCATGGCGCACCTTGGCAAAGGCAAGGCCAATATCACGCTGGACTTGTCAGGCCCGGCGCTGCACCAGCGCTTCTATCGCCAGGGCACCGGCGAGGCGCCCCTCAAAGAGAACCTGGCGGCGGCCATGATTGCCCGCAGCGGCTGGGCCGGCGAGCCCATGATGGACCCCATGTGCGGCTCCGGTACCCTGCTGATTGAAGCGGCCTTCATCGCTGCCGACATGGCGCCTGCGCTGCGCCGTGAGCGCTTCGGTTTCGATCGCTGGCTGCAACACGATGGTGAACTGTGGCAGAGTCTGATGATGGAAGCCCAGGTACGTGCCAAGCGCGGCATGCAGCGCTGCGAGGTGAAACTGTTCGGTTGCGATGCGGATACCCGGGTCCTGATGAAGGCCCGTGACAACGCCAAGGCCGCCGGCGTGGATCATCTCATTACCTTCAAGCAGGCCGATGTCACCAAGCTGGAAAATCCGCTGCCAATGCCGGCTGTGGAAGGAGAGAGCCGTCAGGTCGGCATGCTTATCTCCAACCCGCCCTATGGCGAGCGTCTCGGTGAATTCCCGGCGTTGCTGGAAGTGCATCAGGCCCTTGGCGATGCCCTGCGCCGCGGCTTCCAGGGGTGGAAGGTCACCATTCTCTCCGCCTCTCCCGAACTCCTGAGCTGCCTGCGCCTGCGTGCCGACAAGCAGTATCGCCTGTTCAACGGCGCCCTCGAGTGCCAGCTGCGCAACTACCAGATCGCCCTCGATGCCGTCGCTTCCCAGAAAGAGGTGGCCCAGGACTTTGCCAACCGTCTGCGCAAGAATCTGAAGACCCTCGAGAAATGGGCGAGCAAGGAGAACCTCGATTGCTACCGCCTCTATGACGCGGACTTGCCGGAATACAACGCCGCCATCGACCGCTATCAGGATTATCTGGTGGTACAGGAGTACGCGGCGCCCAAGGACATTCCCGCCCAGAAAACCCGCCAGCGTCTGCTGGACATGGTGCAGGCCGCCATCAAGGTGACCGGCATGGACGGCGAGAAGGTGATCCTGAAGGTGCGCGAGCGCCAGGAAGGCAAACAGCAGTACCAGAAGCTCTCCGAAGAGCAGCACCGGATGGAAGTGCAGGAGTACGGTGCACGCCTCTGGGTCAACCTCTACGACTATCTGGACACCGGCCTCTTCCTCGACCACCGTCAGACCCGCCGCATGCTGGGCCAGATGGCTCGGGGCAAGCGCTTCCTGAACCTGTTCGCCTACACCGGCAGTGCCACCGTGCACGCGGGGCTCGGCGGCGCCCGCGAAACCACCACGGTGGACATGTCGCGCACCTACCTCAACTGGGCCCAGGACAACATGCGCCTCAACTCGCTGGTGGGCCGCGAGCACAAGTTCGTGCAGGCGGACTGCCTGAAGTGGTTGTCGGAAGCCGACGAGCAGTACGACCTCATCTTCATCGATCCGCCCACCTTCTCCAACTCCAAGCGGATGGACGAGAGCTTCGACGTGCAGCGGGATCACCTGCTGTTGATGCAGCACCTCAAGCGCCTGCTCGCGGCGGACGGCACCCTGGTCTTCTCCAACAACAAACGCCACTTCAAGATGGACTTGGCCGGCCTTGACGCCATCGGTCTCAAGGCGCAGAACATCACGAACAAGACCCGGCCCAAGGACTTCGAGCGCAACCAGCATATCCACAACTGCTGGATCATCACCCACGCCGAGGCACAAGGCTGATGCTGACCCTGTTTCACACCGACGGCTGCCACCTGTGCGAACAGGCGTGGACGCTGGTGGAACAGGCCGGGATGGCCGCGCAGACCCGCCGCTGCGACATCCTGGAGGAGGAGGCCTGGCTCGAGGCTTACCGGGTGCGCATCCCGGTGCTGCAAGACAGTGCCGGCCGGGAGCTGGGCTGGCCCTTCACCCTGGGGGAGCTGCAAGGCTGGCTGGCACAGGGGTGAGCAGGATTTGACGACAAAACGGGGGCAGATTCACGCTGCCGCCCGTTTTTTCATAAGCAATAAGGAACAAACATGGCTCTTTTGACATTGCACGGCGCGTCCCTGTCGTTCAGTGATTTTCCGCTGCTCGACCATGCCGAGCTCACCATAGAGCGGGGCGAGCGCCTCTGTCTGGTGGGTCGCAACGGGGCGGGCAAGTCCACCCTGATGAAGGTGATTGCCAGCGAACTGCCGCTGGACGACGGCCGTCTGGTGTTGCAACAAGATTTGAAAGTGACCCGCCTCGAGCAGGATCCGCCCGCCTCGAGCGAGATCACCGTGTTCGATTACGCCGCAGAAGGGCTGGCCGGGGTAGGGGAGCTGCTCAAGCAGTACCACCATGTCTCCCACGCCCTGGCGCACGACCCTTCCGATGCCAACATTCGCACCATGAGCCAGTTGCAGGAGCAGCTCGACTATCAGAACGGCTGGCAGTACGAAACCCGCATCAATCAGGTGCTGACCCTGCTCGATCTCGACCCTGATGTGACGCTCGACAGTCTGTCTGGCGGCTGGCTGCGCAAGGTGGCTCTGGCCCGCGCCCTGGCGTGTGACCCGGACCTGTTGCTGCTGGACGAGCCGACCAACCATCTGGACATCGATGCCATCAACTGGCTGGAAGAGTTCCTCAAGGACTTTCGTGGCGCCATCGTCTTCATCTCCCACGACCGGGAGTTCATCCACAAGCTGGCGACCCGGATCATCGATCTCGATCGCGGCGTGATCACCTCCTGGCCCGGTAACTATGACGAATATCTGCAAGGCAAGGAGGAGTGGTTGCGGGTCGAGGAGCTGAAAAACGCCGAGTTCGACCGCAAGCTGGCCCAGGAAGAGGTGTGGGTCCGCCAGGGGATCAAGGCGCGTCGTACCCGCAACGAGGGACGGGTGCGGGCCCTCAAGGCGATGCGCATGGAGCGCACCCAGCGCCGGGAACTGCAGGGCAAGGCCAAGCTGCAACTGGACGAGGCGGGCCGCTCCGGCAAGCTGATGTTCGAGACCGAGGGGCTGGGGCTGGACTTTGGTGATCGCACCCTGTTCCAGGGACTGGATCTGCAGGTGCTGCGCGGGGACAAGATTGCTCTGGTTGGCCCCAACGGCTGCGGCAAGTCGACCCTGATCAAGCTGCTGATGGGCCAGCTCGAGGCGAGCCGTGGCTCGGTGCGCCAGGGGACCAACCTGGAAGTGGCCTACTTCGATCAATACCGTGAGCAGCTCGATCCCGAGAAGACGGTGGTGGACAACGTGGGGGAGGGCAAGCAGGAGGTGATGGTTCGCGGCCGCTCCCGCCACATCCTTGGCTACCTGCAGGACTTCCTGTTCGAGCCCAAGCGGGCGCGCACCCCGGTCAAGGCCTTGTCAGGGGGCGAGAAAAACCGTCTACTGTTGGCCAAACTCTTCCTCAAACCCAGTAACTTGTTGATTCTGGATGAACCAACCAACGACCTGGATGTCGAAACGCTGGAATTGCTGGAAGAGCTGCTCACCGATTATCCGGGCACCCTGCTGCTGGTCAGCCACGATCGCCGTTTCATCGACAATACCGTGACCGGCTGCTGGCTGTTTGAAGGGGATGGACGGATCAGCGATTATGTCGGGGGCTACGCCGACATGATGGCCACACGAGCCCTGCAGGCCGCCCAACAGACGGCCAAGCCGGCCCCGGTCAAGGTGGCAGAGCCTGTCGCATCGGCAGCGGAGCCTGCGAAAACAACACGAAAACTCTCTTACAAGTTGCAACTGGAGCTGGATAATCTGCCAGCCCGGCTGGAACAGTTGGAAATGGAACTCGATGCCCTGCAGGCCGAGATTAACCACCCCGGTTTCTTCTCCCTGCCAGCAGAGCAGACCCAGCCCAAACTGGATGCATTGAATGCGGCAGAGGCCGCATTGGAACACGCCTTCTCCCGTTGGGAGGAGTTGGAAGCGTTGAAACATCAAGACTAAGGAAGTAGATGAAAAAGCAATTATCCATGCTGGCCATCCTGGTCGGCGCCAGCCTCAACGCGCAGGCGGCACAAAGCTCCTTTTTCACCATCGTCGATGACGAAGTCAAAGGCTATGCCAGCGGGATCAGCGGCGATGCCAACGGCCTCATCGGGCTCAACACCAAGAACAACATGGCGGAATACTTCTCCACCGTGCGGTTTGCCGACTTCCTGGTGGATCGTTTCCGTTTCGAGCAGGGTTGCATGCTCTCCAACTCGGTCTGCAACTCCTTCTGGAGCGACAACTCGGGCTTTGCCTACCAGTGGCGTCGCGACTTCCTGGACAAGGTGGATCAACGCAGCAACCTGGGCTACGTGACCAGCTCCGAGGTCGATGGCCTGGTGACGGCCCTCGGGGATGTTCCGGAGGATCGGGTCGGTTACAAGATGAATGGCAAGCTGCGCACCGCCTTTGCCGTGGTCAATGACGGCAACCCGGTCGAGCTCAAGGATGCGGCCAGCACCCACGGCCTGAGCGTACCCACCTCCATCAAGAAGCTGGACAACGGTCAGTATCTGGTGACCGGTACCGCGGCCAGCGACAAGTATCGCCACAAGGTGGGCGGTGATTTCTACAAGTGGTGTTTCGAGACGGGCAATGACAGCCAGTACGGTGACTTCCGCTACTGCCCCGGGGTCGATACCCAGGCGAGTTTCTGGCTGCTCAACAGCTCGGGCGGGTTCAACAAGCTGATGCAGGCCGGCACCTATGGCCATCAGCGTGACGAGGTGCTGCAAACCGCTTCTGCACTGGGCGTGGCCAAGTACAACGGCACCCTCTACGGCGTGGGCTACAGCTCTACCGGCGAGGTGGGCACCGGTGATCTGGATGGCCGCAACCTCGCCAGCTACTGGACCCTGGATACGGCTGCCGGCACCGTGGGCACCACCAAGATCATCCCGCTGCCGGATGGCGAGCCTGGCAAGGACGATGCCAAGCTGCAACACAGCTGGGCCGTGGCCGTCAACGACAACGGCTACGTGATCGGCAACCAGCGCTATCGCATCAACAAGGGTCAGAACCGCCCGGTGGAGATGTTCCTGTTCAACCTGAGCAAGCCGGGTACGGCGGCCAGCCTTCCTCTTCAAGACAAGCCGGTCTCGGGGGCAGGCTCGGAAGCGGCCGCCATCAACGAGCACAACATGGTGGTTGGCTGGCGCGACTCCCGCCATCAGACCCAACCGGTGGTCAATGGCACCAACCGCATGCAGGAAGCCTTCCTGCTGAACGCGGCCGCCCCGGCCAACAGCTGGTATCTGAACGATCTCATCTGTGGCAAGGATGACGCCGGCAACAAGCAGTGTGCCCAGAACGGCAAGTACTATCACATCGCTTATGCCAGCGGCATCAGCAGCGACGGCACCATTGCCGCGACGGCGTATCGCTATGACAGCGAGAGCGACCTCAACAAACGCGCCAACGCCACCGTGGTCGCCGTCAAACTGACGCCGGCCGTGGCGGATTATCAGGGCAATGCCCCGGCCAGCTATGTGGTCAGCAATGCGCCGGTCAACAACCAGACCGGTCAGGATGGTGGCGAGGGCGGTGGTGGCAGCCTGTTCTGGTTGACTCTGCTGGCGCTGCCCTTTGCCTGGCTGCGTCGCTATCAGCGATAAATAAGTGTCATCAAAAATTAATGCAGTTCAGTATCTTGTGTCACAACCCCTGAATAGCATGGAATTTTTGTTTGACCCTGCCTCCCCCCTGGGGTAAAGATGAAGGCGACCGGTGAAAAACTGGTCGCTTTTTTTGTTCCACGAAGAGGGTCGTAGATGATGAAGAGACAGAAACGGGACCGTCTGGAGAGAGCTCGCGCTCGTGGTTATCAGGCTGGCGTAGTCGGCAAACAGAAAGAAGCGTGTCCGTACCAGTGCCTGGATGCCAGGGGCCATTGGCTTGGTGGTTGGCGCGATGCCATGGAAGGGCGAGGCTCAGGCCTCTTCATGAAGTAACCGATACTTCATCACTCATTACAAAAGGAAAGGGGCCATCGTGGCCCCTTTACGTTGTCTCTGCTCACCCAGGAGCAGGATCAGAATGCGGTGGTGTCTTTGAACAGGCCCACTTTCAGATCGGTGGCGCTGTAGATGGGGCGACCATCCACTTCCACGACGCCATCGGCAATGCCCATGACCAGTTTGCGGTTGATGACGCGCTTGAAGGTGATTTTGTAGGTGACCTTCTTGGCCGTCGGCAGGATCTGGCCGGTGAACTTGACTTCACCGACACCCAGCGCACGTCCCTTGCCAGGACCCCCTTTCCAGCCCAGGAAGAAGCCGACCAGTTGCCACATGGCATCCAGGCCCAGGCAGCCAGGCATGACGGGATCGCCGGGGAAGTGGCAGTCGAAGAACCAGAGATCCGGCGTGATATCGAGTTCAGCCAGGATTTCACCCTTGCCGTGCTCGCCGCCATGGTCGTTGATCTTGACGATGCGATCCATCATCAGCATGTTGGGGGCGGGCAGCTGGCTGTTACCTTCACCAAATAATTCGCCACGGCTGCAGGCAAGCAGCTCTTCACGGGTAAAGGACTCTTTGCCTTGTTCGCACAGGGAGAGGCGGGGATCAGTGGTGTCGTTATCTAGGGTCACGCTGTTTATCCTTCATATGGGTCAAAGCCGGGCCAATTTAGCTTACAGATGTTCGCCAAACAACTCCGATCACTTCATTTAACGGCCAAGCAGCCGGTCCAGCAGGCTGCGCAGCAGGCCGCCACTCTTGGTTGCCGTGCCATTGAGTTCGTCCAGTCTCTCCTGGATGCGGCCAAACAGGGTATCCGGCATGTCAGGCTCCCCAGCAACGCAGCCGGTGAGCAGCTCGATTGCCTCTTCCACGTGATCCACCGGGTGGATGTGGAACTGGCCGGCCTCTACTGCCGCGATCACTTCATCAGAGAGGTTGAGCTGCTGGGCGTTGGTGCCTGGCAGCAGAATGCCTTGCTTTCCGGTGAGACCGTGGATCTTGCACACCCGGAAGAAGCCCTCAATCTTCTCGTTCACGCCGCCCACGGCCTGCACATTGCCGAACTGGTCGACCGCACCGGTCACGGCGAAGTGCTGATAGATGGGCTGGCGGGCGAGGGCGGAGAGCAGGGCACACAGGCCGGTCAGGGAGGCGCTGTCACCATCGATCTCGTGGTATGACTGCTCGAACACCAGGTTGGCCGAGAGCGGCGAGGGGTTCTCTGCGCCGAACTTGTTGGAGAGGTAGCCGTGGATGATCATCATGGCCTTGGCGTGAATGTGCCCGGCGAGCTCCGCCTTGCGCTCGATGTCAGCAACATCGCCATCCCCGAGGTGGACGGTCGCGGTGAGGCGTACCGGCTCCCCGAAGTCATAGGGATGGCCGGCCACCTGGATGACGGAAAGCCCGTTGATCTGGCCAACCTCTTCACCGTCGGTCTGCAGCAGGATCTGGCCGTCGATGACACCCTGATCCGATTGCTCCACCAGATAGTTGAGGCGGTAATCCTGTTCTTCCAGGGCGAGCAGGATATGTTCGTCAGTGACGCAGATCGCTTCCAGCTCGCGGGCCAGGCTGTCGGCCATGCGCATGATGGCGCCGAGCTGTACCTCGGAGAGGGATAGCCACTCCTGGTGGTCACACAGGCGGCTGGCATGGCGACAGAGGGCGAGGAGGGCACCTGGGGTGAAATCCAGCAGCGCCCAGCGCGCTCGCAGCCAGGCGAGATATTGCAGGAAGGCGGGGAGATCTTCCTCGATGTTCACTTCGGAGACCAGATCGGCACGCAGGAAGATGCGCTCCGCCATGTCCCTGTCCAGCATCTGGAATTCCGCCACGTCCAGCCTGTCACCGACCAGGATCAACTTGAACCGGATGGGGGTCGCCTCCGGGGTGAAGAACGGCGTCAGCGTCTTGCCTTCCTGATAGGCATTCCAGTCCAGCTCGCCTTTTTGCATGGCGTTCTTGAGCTTGAACCAGAGATGAGGCTGATCCAGCAGCTCATCAAGCTGCAGTATCAGGTAACCACCGTTGGCTTCCCGCAGCAGACCAGGTTCCAAAAGGTGCTGGTTGGCGTAAACGGAGCCTTGTTCCGTCTGATAGTTGATGGAACCGAACAAGGTATCCCAGTTCAGGTCACGGCCGTAGACGACAGGGGCTTGCTGATCCTCATGATGGATCAGCAGGTTGATGAGCACCGGGTGCTGGAACTCGAGGCCCTGGGCGACATGGGCGGCCAGATCGGAGAGGAAATCCACGATCTTGGGGTCGTTGTTCTGTTTGCGGATGATCCGGGTGACCAGCCGCTCGGCGTCGAGATGGTGGCTCATCAGCTTGAGCAGCTCACCGACCATTTCGCAGAACTCGAAACCCGAGCCCGGTTGCAGGCGCAGCCAGATGGGCTTGAAAGGGTTGTTGAGATTCTCGGTATAACAGAGATCGAACAGGTCGCCATCCTTGCCATTCGAAGAGGCGATCAGGGTCTGGCAGACATTCTCGTAATCTGCACCGGGGAAACCGTTGAGGATCATGACCGGGCAGTCACCATCAAAACTGGCCAGCCGTTTGATACCCGAAATCGCTCTGGGTTGCAGGGCGGCAAACGGAATGGGGTCGAGTTCGCCAAGTGTGGGGAACTGCTCAATCGAGAAAGCGGGTTTTAATTGTTCTGATGTTAATTCAGCCACTTAAGACATCCGGTCGGGGATAGGATCAATTGCCACCATTATACACAGTTCGGTTGAGGGTGACAGAATACCAAGATATTTCATTTAACATAATATACATTATGCGCAGTGTCGTATTTTATGAGTCCCAGGGCATAATCAATCAAGGATTGCCTTTAGGTCCCGTGTCTTGGTTATGAGTGCAGTTTTATTGTTCACCATTGGTTATCAGTCATATGTACGGTTCTGGTCGAGCAAGTGATCCAGCGGCTTGCGGCTGGCACTCTCGTGACGTTCCCGGTTGCCGGTGTGCAGGTACTTGGAGGTGGTGTCGATGCTGTCGTGTCCCGCATCGGCTTGTACGTGGGATAAAGGCCGGCCGTGCAGATTGATGTCATGGGTGATACCGGTATGGCGAATGGAGTGCGGCGTCAGGGTTCGCATTTCAGCGGCATCCTGATCAAAACCGTCTTGTTCGGCGAGGCTTGCGGCCTGTTCAAATACCGCCATTACCAGGTCTCGAAGCTGGCGGATACCCAGATTGGCATTGAGTTCGCCTTGTTCGCGGCCATGGGCCGCCGCCTTGTGGCGTACGAACAGCGGGGTCTGCTCGCCGGGGGCCGGCAGTGGCGAAAGGCCAAGAAAGGTACGATAGCGAGTCAGGGCTTCGAGCAGAGCCTGAGAAACGGCCACGGTGCGACGTTTACCGCCTTTGCTGCGGGGAATGTCATAACCCCAGACGCCCGTTTTGGCGTCACGTCGAAACTGGCCCATGACGGGGCTGAAACCCGGCCTGGCCGCCACCTCGGAAATCCGCAGATAACAGGCATACATCAGACAGATGAGAAAGCGGCTGCGCTCATGTTGTGCCGGGCATTCGGCAGCGAGCTGTTCGGCGGCTTGCATCACATAAGACCATTGCAGCTCAGTGAAGGATTGCGCGTCTTCACCAGCCTCCTGGGGGCCCGCACGTTTAACCCGCTGCAGCAGGAGAGCCGGATTGCGATCCATGTACTCCTCCTGGATGAGAAACTGGAAGAAGGCGGACAAAATGGCGAGTTTTGTCTTCATCGCCTGCTCACTCAGTCGATACGGTAGCTCCCGGCCCAGTTCCCGCTTGCCAAGAAACGGACGCCACAGGGGGTTTGGCAACCGTTCCCCCCACTCCTTGTCGAGCACGAACTGGGCGACGTTGCGGTAGGCAATCAGTCTGGACGGTGGCGCCTGGCAATAGTCGAGATAGCGCATCATGATGCGCCTGGTGAGATCCCTGGGGCTGATGGCCACCTCGCAAAAACACCAGTGCAAAAAAGTGGTCAGCTCACTGCGATAGGTCTTGTAGTTGTTTTCGCTGTGGCGCTGCTCCAGCAGCCAGTCGACGGCCAGCTCATACACGATCCCCGCGTCGGGGACTTTGCCAAGACTCAGGGTGGCGAGGTACTGGTTGACCTGGGGATTGCCCGCCTCAAGGTGGTCCACGCTATCGAACAGTGGCATGGCGGGTGGAAGTGCTGGATGAGTCATGATGGTGTGTGATGTCGGTTGAATGTTTTGAACGGGGCCGCACCCCCCTGATGCCGATAAATGGGGTTATCGGCATCAGGGGTTGCAGTGCGCCTTGGGGGCAACGACCTGAGGCATCTTGCTGTGATACCCCATGATAACGAGCAATCGGCATATTCAATAAATATGCGGTGTGGTTGGAAAATTCTCGGGGAAAAGAGGCGTGACAATGACTTAAGTTGCACTTTTCATGAATGAGAAAGTGGATTCTGCCTCACATCCCCTTCCCCGCCCTTTCGTCTCAAGCCACGCTCTTCAGGGGCTTCCCCTTTGGCAGTTCAGTATCCAGCTTGTCTTCTTTGGGGGAATTCCCCTGCCCTTTTCCACCGCGCAATACCTGCTGCAACTGATCCCGCTGCTCGGCCAGATAAAAGGCCAGACTCTCCTGCTGCTCCGGTGCAAGCGCGACCGGCGCACCCGCCAGCAGTGTCATCAGCTCATCGGCGGTGTCCAGCAGTTTGTCATAGGCATCCGCCTCTTTCTTGCTGGCAAAGGTCATCTTCTCCACTCCCCCACGTACCACAACATACTTGATCTCAACGGCCATCGCGGCGCCCTCCTGATGATAGTGACCGCAAGTATATGTACGTATATACAGTATTGCAAATACCCTCAGCATGTCGGCGTGCATCGCCAGCCCCTGCTTGGCTGGCGGCGGCCAGTTCACAGCGGAAAACACGTCTTTTCAAAGGGGGGTGTGCAGCGCGGCAAGACAGGGCAGGCGTTTTAAGGTAAATTTCATCAATTCCTTCAACAGGTTGAATCGTATGTCGGATCCGCACTCGGTGATTGCCTGTCCGGCCTGTGACTTGCTGATCGAACGCAAGTTGCTGCCGCTGCGCCGTCACGCCCATTGCCCCCGCTGTCATCAGCATCTGTATGGGCGCTATGCCTTTCACCCTTCCCAGTTGATGGCGCTGACCATCACCGGATTCCTGTTGCTGCCTTCCGCGTTTTTTGAGCCTTTGATCTATCTTCGTCTGGCGGGCGTGAACTCGGACGCCAACCTGATCAAGGGAATTATGATGCTGTATGCCGAGAGCGAGCTCTGGGTGGCAACACTGGTGCTCTGGTGCGCCGTGCTGGCGCCGACAGGGCTGCTGCTCGGGATCTTTGCCCTCGCCTCCGGCCTGGCCAAGCGCTGGCATCTGCTGGCGTGGACCCTCAAAGCGGTCGAGGTATTTCGCCACTGGGCCATGCTGGAGGTGTACATCGTCAGCCTGCTGGTCGCCCTGTTCAAGCTTATCGACATCGCCGACGTGCGCCTGGGAGGCGGTCTGCTGAGCCTGGGTTGTCTGATGCTGCTCAACATGACGTTGCTGATCCTCTTTGATCCTGCCCCTTACTGGGAGCGGATTCCGCTGCAACATGCCTCCCGGGAGCCGGACCATGTCCCCGATCAGCGCCCGTGAACTGGGGCTTTGCCGCTGCCATACCTGTGGGTTGCTGGTGCGCCATCAACACGGCATGAGCTGCCCTCGTTGTCATACCCCCTTGCAGATGCGCATTCCCCATTCCCTCGCCTGGTCATGGGGCCTGCTGGCGCTGGCCACCTTCATGTTGTTGCCTGCAAACCTGCTGCCCATCACCCACTTCTACAACAAGGGATTATTGCAGTCCGATACCATTTTCAGCGGTATCATGGCGCTCTATCGCAGCAAGATGTCCGGCATCGCCACCATAGTACTGACCGCGAGCATCATCGTGCCCATCGGCAAGATCCTGGGTCTTGGCTGGATCTGCTGGCAGTTGCAGCGCAGCAAGCCGGTGCGCCGCAAACGCCAACTCGTCATGTACCGCATCATCGATTTCATCGGACGCTGGTCCATGCTGGACCTGTTCGTCATCTCGCTGATGGTGGCCCTGGTGGATCGCGGCGTGCTGCTCAATGTGCGTGCCGGCCCCGGGGCGACGGCGTTCGCCGGCGTGGTGGTGCTCACCATGATGTCGGCCAGGATGCTCGATACCCGCCTGTTGTGGGACAAGGCGGCCCGTTAATGTTTTTTGTGTCGAACGCGCTGTGCATCACAGCCAATGTAAGGAGTCGGTATGGTCGGGGCTGAGCCCGTCATTGAGAAGCACCGCTGGTTATCACCGGTCTGGTTGCTGCCCTTCATCGCCCTCTTGCTGGCGGGAGGCTTTCTCTACCAGCAGTGGACGAGCAGTGGTCAACTCATTCGCATCAACTTTGCCCAGGGCAACGGTATCTTGCCGGGCAAGACCCAGTTGCGCTATCAGGGGGTCGCCATCGGCGTGGTCCAGGAGCTGGAACTGGCACAGGATGGTCGCAAGATTGCGGTGCTGGCCAAGGTGGACAGCCGTGCCCGCTCCCTCATACGCAAGGGCTCCGACTTCTGGCTGGTGAGTCCGAAGGCGTCACTGACCGAGATCTCCGGCCTGGACACCCTGGTGTCCGGCAACTACATCAACCTGCAACCCGGACGGGAGAACAACCCGCTGGAGGATGAGTTCGATGCCCTGGATGGCCCTCCCCCTGGTTATCAGGCCCAGGGGCGAACCCTGCACCTGACAGCCGATTCTCTGGGGTCGGTGGGCATCGGTGCCAAGATCTATTTCCGCGGGCTGGAGGTGGGCAGTGTCATCAACACCCGTCTTGGGGAAGAGAACCAGAACGTGATCCTGGATCTGGTGATCGAGCCGCGCTTCGAGCACCTCGTCAAGGCGGATACCCGCTTCTGGAACATCAGCGGCATCAAGGGCTCCTTCAGCCTGGCTGGCGTCAGCGTGGAGGCGGGCAGTCTCACCTCCATCCTGAGCGGCGGCATTGCGTTTGACTCCCCCAAGGATTCTCCCGTGGCGCAAAAGGGGGTCAACTTCATCCTCTACAAGGGGCTGGCCGAGGCCGCCCGGGGTGAGCGCATCACCATCCAGGCGGGGACTCTGCCCATCAAGGAAGGGATGCCCATCCTCTATGAGGGCATCGAGATTGGACGCATCGACCCCATTCGCCTCACCGAACAGGGGCGGAGCGTGACGGCCCTCATCAACCCCGAGCAGGCGTTCCGGGTGACCGGCAAGAGTCGTCTGGTGTGGGAGACGGTCTCTCTCTCCCCTGCCGGGATCAAGCATGCGGATCGCCTGCTGGCCGGGCCCGCCATTCGTCTGGACTATGAACCCGGTAAACGGGTCAACACCATGACCCTGGAGAGCCAGGCACAGCGCGGCGGCATCAAGCTGACCCTGCAGGCAGAGGATCTCGCCGGTTTGAGCGAAGGGGCTCCGCTCTGGTTCAAGGGGTTGCAGATAGGTCAGCTCGGGGCACTGACCCTGGATGCCGGCGGCAATGCCAGTGTCGAGTTGCTGGTGAACGAGCGTTATCGCCATCTGCTGCAACGGGCTCGCTTCTATCGCGCCGCCCCCTTGCAGGTGGAGGCGGACCTCAGCGGTATCAAGGTGGAGACCAGCCCGGCCAGTGCCTGGTTGGCGGGGGGCATCAAGCTGGTACAGGCCCCGAAGGGTGACAGGATTGACCGCCTCTACCCCAGCCAGGAGCTGGCCCTGCTTGGGAGCCGCCATGCCAAAGCGGTCAGCTGGACGCTTCGTGCCGCTCAGGCTGATGGGATCGGTGTGGGCTCCCCCGTCCTCTATCTGGGACTGGAAGCGGGCAAGGTCAAGGCGCTGGATGCCGATGATCGCGGGGTGGCCATCACCCTGGAGATCGATGCCATCTATGCTCCTTTGCTCAAGCAGCAACCTCAGTTCTGGAAGAAGGCCGCCATCGACGGCAAGATCCGGCTCGACGGCGTGCAGGTCAAGATGGGGAACCTCGCCACCCTGCTGCGTGGTGCCATCGAATTCGACAAGCTGGGGACAGGTCGCAGCAGTCATCAGCTCTTTGACAGCAAGGAGCAGGCAAGCTCCCAGGTGCGTACCCTCACGCTCACGGCGGATCACAACCCGGGTCTCGGGGTCGGCAGCCCCATCCGCTATCGCGGAGTGGACATCGGCAAGGTGGAGCAGGTGGAACTGGATCCGACCCTGGGCCAGGTAAGCTTCAAGGCCGAGCTGAATGAGCAATATGCCGCGCGCTTCCTGCAATCCGGGGCGCGCTATGCACTGGTGCAGGCCAAGGTCGGGCTGGGAGGCGTTGCCCACCTCGATACCCTGATCAAGGGGGCCTTTGTGGAGGCGACACCGGGCCGAGGGGCTGGCAAGGAGACCTTCCCCTTGAGCCAGAGTGGCCCCGCCGGTCTTGCCCTGACCCTCAAGAGCCCCTCCGTCGATGGCATCAGCGTGGGCAGCCCCCTGCTGTTTCGCAAGATGGTGGTGGGCAGCGTCACCGGCGTGACCCTGGCCCGGGATGGCAGCGAGGTGCTGATCGATGTGAATGTGGATGGACAGTACGCCCATCTGATACGCGCCAACAGCCGGTTCTGGAATGTCTCCGGGGTCAAGGCCGATATCGGGCTGACCGGTGGCACCATCGAGGTCGAAACGGTGCAAAGCCTGCTGGCGGGCGGGATTGCCTTCAATACGCCGGAGCGGGAGATGGGCGCGACCGTCAAGGCGGGCCATCGTTATCCGCTTCATGCCAAGGCAGAGAAAGAGTGGCTGGAGTGGAGTCCCCGCATCTTGCCCTGAGTTATTCCCCTGCTCGTCAAAAACCGGCCTTGTGCCGGTTTTTTTATGGCCTCATGGACTCTCCCATCAAGAAGGGCGGCGCACTGTGGTAAGATGTCGCCCCTCATTTTGGGTCAGCGAGATTGCGCCGTGCACGACAACACCTACCTCCCCGATCACTTCCTGCGTCACATTGCGGAGTTCATGCCATCCCATCTCTCCATGGAGGCATTCGTGGCGAGTTGCCGGCAGCCGCTGCGGCGCAGCATCCGGGTCAACACCCTCAAGATCACGGTATCCGAGTTTGTCGCCCGCATGGCGCCGCTTGGCTGGCAGCTGGATCCCGTGCCCTGGTGTGAAACCGGCTTCTGGCTCACCCGCAGTGATGAGAGCGTCCCCCTTGGCAACACGGCCGAGCATCTGTGCGGCCTCTTCTATATTCAGGAAGCGAGCTCCATGTTGCCGGTGACGGCGCTCTTTGCCAGTGAGCAAACCAGAGGGGATGGCATGTTGCTGGACGCGGCCGCCGCCCCTGGCTCCAAGACTACCCAGATCGCGGCGCTGATGGAGAACCGCGGCATGCTGATCGCCAACGAGTTTTCCAGCAGCAGGCTGAAAGTGCTGAGCGCCAATATCCAGCGCTGCGGTGTGACCAACGTCGGCATGACCCATTTCGATGCCAAGGTCTTTGGCCAATGGCTGCCTGAAACCTTCGACGCCATCCTGCTCGACGCCCCCTGCTCCGGCGAGGGGACGGTGCGAAAAGATGAAGACGCGCTGCGCAACTGGAGTCTCGAGAGCATCGACGAGATTGCCGCGGTGCAGCGTGGCCTGCTGGAGAGCGCTTTTCACGCCCTCAAACCCGGCGGCGTACTGGTCTACTCCACCTGCACCCTGAGCCTGCAAGAGAATCAGGCCGTCTGTCAGTCGTTGCAGGAGAAGTTCGGTGATGCCTTCAGCTTTGACTCGTTGGCCGATCTCTTTCCGGGAGCGGAGAAAGCCTGTACACCGGAGGGATACTTGCACGTTTGGCCCCAGATCTTCGACAGTGAAGGATTTTTCGTCGCCCGGTTGCGCAAGCATCACTCCGTGCCCAACACCATGTTCAAACCGGGCAAGCTCGGCAAGTTCCCCTTCTCGCCGCTGCCAGAGAAAGAGGCTGGCCCCATGCTGCGGGAGATTGAAGGGAATTTTGGCATCGTGCCCCATGGCCAACTGTTTGGCCGCAATGACGAGATCTGGCTCTTCCCTCACGCCTTCGAGCAGGTACAGGGGAAGCTGCGCTTCGATCGCATCGGCATCAAGCTGGCTGAGACCTTCAAGAAGGGATATCGATTGACCCATGAATGGGCTCTGGCTTACGGCCATGAGGCGAGTAAGGGATGCGTCGAGCTGGATGCCTCCAATGCCCGTGAATTCATGATGGGACGAGATGTCTGGCCAGAGCAGGATGCCGGGACTGGGGAAGTGATCGTTCGTTACCAGGGGCACCCGCTCGGCATGGGGAAATGGGTGGGGAGTCGCATCAAGAATGCCCTGCCCCGGGAGCTGGTACGGGATAACAACCTGTTCAATGCGTGAGAGTGGGGTCGCTCGAGCAAAAATAGCGCCTGTTCGAGTCTGAAAAACCCCCACTCTGGTTGGGGGAACCGCAGAATTCGGAAAAAATCGTACGCTAAGCTAACGGTGTTCTCGTGACAGCTCTTTGACTAGGCTTTCTAAGGCCATTCTGATAGCCCTGACTTCCTGAAAAGCCATGGCTAAAATTTGTGCGGCTAAAAGGGATAACCGATGGTAAAGTAAGTTATCCCTGTCGAGATACTGAAAAGCGTTATCCTCGTTTTTCCCAAAACTGTTTTGCCAGTTCGCTCAGAGCGCTAGTTAACTGAGCGACAGATTTCGCACTTTGCAAATTATTCTGCCCGGTCTGTACATTGGTATCAGCAGCATCGCGTATATTGATAATACTGCGGTTTATGTCTTCACTTACTGCTCCCTGCTGCTCGACCGCAGTCGCTATTTGCGCGTTCATGTCGGTAATTTCGTTAACGCGTTGGCCAATTCCATCAAGAGCTGTAGCTGCTTCCTCTGCGTGAGCTACACTCGTGTGCGCTTGCCGACTACTTTGCTCCATGACTGTAACAGCGGATTGCGCTCGCTCTTGTAGAGCGCTGATCATGCTTTGAATATCCGTTGTCGATTGCTGTGTGCGAGCAGCAAGACTGCGAACCTCATCGGCGACAACAGCAAAACCACGCCCCTGCTCACCAGCACGCGCGGCCTCAATTGCTGCGTTGAGTGCCAACAAATTCGTTTGCTCGGCGATCCCTCGTATAACGTCAAGAACTTTTGATATCTCGTTACTTTGACCTTCAAGCTCATGAATAACCTGAGCGGCTTGCCTAATTTCACCTTCAAGGGCAGTGATTGACTGGCTTGTGTGGGCTACCAGACGCTGGCCAGATGCCGTCTCAGTGTCTGCTCTTCCGGCCGCATCTGCAGCATGCTGTGCATTGCTCGCAACCTCTTGAATGCTTGCCACCATTTGGTTTACTGCCGTTGCTATTTGATCTGTCTCTGCCTGCTGCTCAACTGTAAGTACATTGCTTGACTCAATATCCTTTAGTAGGCCTCGGGTGTGTTCGCTAAGCCGATTTGATGCATCACCTATGCGACCTACTATGGCGCCTGTTTCAGCTTGCATCATTCGTAAAGCAAACTCTATTTGGCCAAACTCATCGGTGCGCCCAGTGTAGAGGGATTGACTTAATGGGTTATTGGAAATATTCCTGGCTCTTTCAACCAGTCTTCCAAGAGGAGAGAGAATAGCCAAAACACTAACAGAGCTTAAGCTTCCTGACATTAAAGTGGCTAACAATAAGCTGCTTATTGATGTATCAGTAAGCATGCCGGCAGCCATTGCGCTTGATATAATACTACCCCATATGAGCAAGAGTATTTTCACGGAAAAGCTAGCAGCCAATTTCGGCCTCGCGGCCTTCCCGCTTCTCAATTGAGCATATAATTTTTCCGCAGCCAAAACCTGCTCAGGTTCAGGCTTGGTCCTTACAGACTGGTATTCAACAATCGAACCATTCTTAGCTATTGGCGTTACATAAGCACTTACCCAATAGTGGTCGCCATTTTTACAGCGATTTTTTACTAGCCCCATCCATGAGCGGCCAGATTTTAATGTACTCCACATATGCTCAAATGCAGCAGGCGGCATATCTGGGTGTCTTACGATGTTGTGAGGCTGGCCTAATAGTTCTTCCTCAGTGAAACCACTGATTTTAATGAAGTCAGGATTAACGTACGTGATATGGCTTTGAGGGGAGGTAGTCGAAAGAATATTGGCATCTTTTGGGAGTTCTAAGTTTCGACCCGTCACTGGTAAATTCTGGCGCATAAGAACCTCAAGGGTTGGCTGTTTTATTTTATTGTTTTCGGCATTAAGCCCAATTTCTTGAGCGTTACGATAAAGCTAGCATGGAAACGATAGGTGCAAGCAAGTTAAGGGTTGCATCGCGCATGTCAATCTAGGCTATACCCTAACTTGATGTCAGGCAGGGCCGCGCCGCTTCGTCAGTGTCATTTTCAGAAGACGACTGCACCAGTTGATTGGGCGTAATGGCTGTTGTGCAGCCAGCTCCTGACAGTTCAATATCAGAAGTGATCTGCACCAATCTCGACTATGCTCAATACTCGTGTGCACCAAAGCGAGGTGAGCATGGCGACGGACACCCCACGGATTCCAGAACAAGGCGTGGCCACTCTGCCTGATGAGGCTTGGGAGCGTGCGCGCCGTCGTGCGGAGATCATCAGTCCGTTGGCGCAGTCGGAGACGGTCGGGCACGAAGCGGCCGATATGGCGGCTCAGGCGCTGGGCTTGTCTCGGCGCCAGGTATACGTTCTGATCCGGCGTGCCCGGCAAGGCAGCGGCCTCGTGACGGATCTGGTGCCCGGCCAGTCCGGTGGAGGTAAAGGTAAGGGGCGCTTGCCGGAACCGGTCGAGCGCGTCATCCACGAGCTACTGCAAAAGCGGTTCCTGACCAAGCAGAAGCGCAGCCTAGCGGCCTTTCACCGCGAAGTCACTCAGGTGTGCAAGGCTCAAAAACTGCGAGTGCCGGCGCGCAATACCGTGGCCTTACGGATCGCTAGCCTTGACCCGCGCAAGGTCATCCGCCGGCGGGAAGGCCAGGATGCCGCTCGTGACCTACAAGGTGTGGGCGGCGAGCCTCCTGCCGTGACCGCGCCGCTGGAGCAGGTGCAGATAGACCATACGGTCATCGACCTGATCGTGGTCGATGACCGCGACCGGCAACCTATTGGCCGCCCGTACCTGACCCTCGCCATCGACGTGTTCACCCGCTGCGTGCTCGGCATGGTCGTCACGCTGGAAGCGCCGTCTGCCGTTTCGGTTGGCCTGTGCCTCGTGCATGTCGCCTGCGACAAGCGCCCTTGGCTGGAAGGACTGAACGTGGAAATGGATTGGCAGATGAGCGGCAAGCCCTTGCTGCTCTACCTAGACAACGCGGCCGAGTTCAAGAGCGAGGCCCTGCGCCGGGGTTGCGAGCAGCATGGCATCCGGCTGGACTATCGCCCGCTGGGACAGCCGCACTATGGCGGCATCGTGGAACGGATCATCGGCACGGCGATGCAGATGATTCACGACGAACTGCCGGGAACGACCTTCTCCAACCCTGACCAGCGCGGCGACTACGATTCCGAAAACAAGGCCGCCCTGACGCTGCGCGAGCTAGAGCGCTGGCTCACATTGGCGGTCGGCACCTACCACGGTTCGGTGCACAACGGCCTGCTCCAACCGCCGGCCGCGCGCTGGGCCGAGGCCGTGGCGCGTGTCGGCGTACCGGCCGTCGTCACACGCGCTACTTCGTTCCTGGTCGATTTTCTGCCGATCCTCCGGCGCACGCTGACCCGCACCGGCTTTGTCATCGACCACATCCACTACTACGCCGATGGGCACTGTTGCAAATAGTCGGTGGTGATAAACTTATCATCCCCTTTTGCTGATGGAGCTGCACATGAACCCATTCAAAGGCCGGCATTTTCAGCGTGACATCATTCTGTGGGCCGTACGCTGGTACTGCAAATACGGCATCAGTTACCGTGAGCTGCAGGAGATGCTGGCTGAACGCGGAGTGAATGTCGATCACTCCACGATTTACCGCTGGGTTCAGCGTTATGCGCCTGAAATGGAAAAACGGCTGCGCTGGTACTGGCGTAACCCTTCCGATCTTTGCCCGTGGCACATGGATGAAACCTACGTGAAGGTCAATGGCCGCTGGGCGTATCTGTACCGGGCCGTCGACAGCCGGGGCCGCACTGTCGATTTTTATCTCTCCTCCCGTCGTAACAGCAAAGCTGCATACCGGTTTCTGGGTAAAATCCTCAACAACGTGAAGAAGTGGCAGATCCCGCGATTCATCAACACGGATAAAGCGCCCGCCTATGGTCGCGCGCTTGCTCTGCTCAAACGCGAAGGCCGGTGCCCGTCTGACGTTGAACACCGACAGATTAAGTACCGGAACAACGTGATTGAATGCGATCATGGCAAACTGAAACGGATAATCGGCGCCACGCTGGGATTTAAATCCATGAAGACGGCTTACGCCACCATCAAAGGTATTGAGGTGATGCGTGCACTACGCAAAGGCCAGGCCTCAGCATTTTATTATGGTGATCCCCTGGGCGAAATGCGCCTGGTAAGCAGAGTTTTTGAAATGTAAGGCCTTTGAATAAGACAAAAGGCTGCCTCATCGCTAACTTTGCAACAGTGCCGGATTGAATATAACCGACGTGACTGTTACATTTAGGTGGCTAAACCCGTCAAGCCCTCAGGAGTGAATCATGACCGTAGTCACGACCGCCGATACCTCCCAACTGTACGCACTTGCAGCCCGACATGGGCTCAAGCTCCATGGCCCGCTGACTGTCAATGAGCTTGGGCTCGACTATAGGATCGTGATCGCCACCGTCGACGATGGACGTCGGTGGGTGCTGCGCATCCCGCGCCGAGCCGAGGTAAGCGCGAAGGTCGAACCAGAGGCGCGGGTGCTGGCAATGCTCAAGAATCGCCTGCCGTTCGCGGTGCCGGACTGGCGCGTGGCCAACGCCGAGCTCGTTGCCTATCCCATGCTCGAAGACTCGACTGCGATGGTCATCCAGCCTGGTTCGTCCACGCCCGACTGGGTCGTGCCGCAGGACTCGGAGGTCTTCGCGGAGAGCTTCGCGACCGCGCTCGCCGCCCTGCATGCCGTCCCCATTTCCGCCGCCGTGGATGCGGGGATGCTCATCCGTACACCGACGCAGGCCCGTCAGAAGGTGGCCGACGACGTTGACCGCGTCCGACGCGAGTTCGTGGTGAACGACAAGCGCCTCCACCGGTGGCAGCGCTGGCTCGACGACGATTCGTCGTGGCCAGATTTCTCCGTGGTGGTGCATGGCGATCTCTACGTGGGCCATGTGCTCATCGACAACACGGAGCGCGTCAGCGGGATGATCGACTGGAGCGAGGCCCGCGTTGATGACCCTGCCATCGACATGGCCGCGCACCTTATGGTCTTTGGTGAAGAGGGGCTCGCGAAGCTCCTCCTCACGTATGAAGCGGCCGGTGGCCGGGTGTGGCCGCGGCTCGCCCACCACATCGCGGAGCGCCTTGCGTTCGGGGCGGTCACCTACGCACTCTTCGCCCTCGACTCGGGTAACGAAGAGTACCTCGCTGCGGCGAAGGCGCAGCTCGCCGCAGCGGAATGAGCGAACGTCGATATAGCCCGCTCGCGACGCTGTTCGCGGCGACCTTTCTCTTCCGGATCGGCAACGCGGTGGCGGCCCTCGCGCTTCCATGGTTCGTCCTGTCTCATACAAAGAGCGCGGCCTGGGCGGGCGCCACGGCCGCTAGCAGCGTCATCGCGACCATCATCGGCGCGTGGGTTGGTGGTGGCCTCGTCGATCGGTTCGGGCGCGCGCCCGTCGCATTGATCTCGGGTGTGGTGGGCGGCGTGGCCATGGCGAGCATCCCACTGCTCGATGCCGTTGGCGCCCTCTCGAACACTGGGCTGATCGCTTGCGTGGTGCTCGGTGCCGCGTTCGACGCACCCGGTATGGCCGCGCAGGACAGTGAGCTGCCCAAACTCGGCCACGTCGCCGGGCTCTCCGTTGAGCGCGTCTCGTCACTGAAAGCGGTGATCGGGAACGTCGCGATTCTAGGTGGCCCGGCCCTTGGGGGGGCCGCAATCGGCCTGCTTGGCGCTGCGCCAACGCTCGGGCTGACGGCGTTCTGCTCCGTCCTTGCAGGTCTGCTCGGCGCGTGGGTGCTTCCCGCGCGTGCCGCTCGGACGATGACCACGACGGCGACTCTCTCCATGCGCGCCGGCGTCGCTTTTCTCTGGAGCGAACCCCTGCTGCGCCCTCTCTTTGGTATAGTGATGATCTTCGTGGGCATCGTTGGCGCCAACGGCAGCGTCATCATGCCTGCGCTGTTTGTAGATGCAGGACGCCAAGTAGCAGAGCTCGGGCTGTTCTCCTCAATGATGGGGGCTGGTGGTCTCCTTGGCATTGCCATTCATGCGTCGGTCGGCGCCCGGATATCAGCGCAGAACTGGCTGGCGGTGGCATTTTGTGGCTCTGCGGTGGGCTCGCTTCTGCTTTCACAGTTGCCAGGCGTGCCGGTGCTGATGTTGTTGGGCGCGCTCGTGGGACTGCTGACCGGCTCAGTCTCTCCCATTCTCAACGCTGCCATCTACAACCGCACGCCGCCAGAACTTCTCGGCCGGGTACTCGGCACGGTCTCGGCGGTGATGCTGTCAGCCTCGCCCATGGTTATGCTTGCGGCCGGCGCGTTTGTCGACCTTGCTGGTCCGCTCCCTGGCCTCGTTGTATCGGCCGTGTTTGCGGGGCTCGTGGCTCTACTCTCGCTCCGTCTTCAATTTGCTACAATGGCGGCGGCAGCCACAGCCTCCGCCCCAACCCATACAGAAGGTGAACACTGATGCCCCGCCCCAAGCTCAAGTCCGATGACGAGGTACTCGAGGCCGCCACCGTAGTGCTGAAGCGTTGCGGTCCCATAGAGTTCACGCTCAGCGGAGTAGCAAAGGAGGTGGGGCTCTCCCGCGCAGCGTTAATCCAGCGCTTCACCAACCGCGATACGCTGCTGGTGAGGATGATGGAGCGCGGCGTCGAGCAGGTGCGGCATTACCTGAATGCGATACCGATAGGCGCAGGGCCGCAAGGGCTCTGGGAATTTTTGCAGGTGCTCGTTCGGAGCATGAACACTCGCAACGACTTCTCGGTGAACTATCTCATCTCCTGGTACGAGCTCCAGGTGCCGGAGCTACGCACGCTTGCGATCCAGCGGAACCGCGCGGTGGTGGAGGGGATCCGCAAGCGACTGCCCCCAGGTGCTCCTGCGGCAGCTGAGTTGCTCCTGCACTCGGTCATCGCTGGCGCGACGATGCAGTGGGCCGTCGATCCGGATGGTGAGCTAGCTGATCATGTGCTGGCTCAGATCGCTGCCATCCTGTGTTTAATGTTTCCCGAACACGACGATTTCCAACTCCTCCAGGCACATGCGTAAACGGAGGTGTGCAGAGTCCCTGCGGCAGGCGACGAACACGACCGTCGTCGATTAGTACCGGTACGGTCGGTGGTATCGAAGTCTTGATCACCACTCAGGTCTACGGCTTACAAATGGTGACCATCCCGATACTTGCGTCAGAGCACCGGGCCGATTCTTTGACAGTGAATCACTCCCGTAAGGTTGTGCCGGTGTGGGTGTCCCGGGTCGAGACGATACTCCGCCAATGCGCCCAGCAAACAACCTGGCCATCGCAGGTGGTGGGGAGCGGTGTGGCGGATGAGTTGGACAAGTTGGTGTAGCAGCACGAGCACGGCGAGATAACATCGCAGGAGTTCGACATGCTCAAGAGACAGCTGATTGCGAATCGCGATGCAGATTCATAACCCGATTGCGGGTTGGCTTCACTCCACCATCACCG
This sequence comes from Aeromonas sp. MaB10011B, assembly GCF_017939325.1. Lineage (NCBI taxonomy): Bacteria > Pseudomonadati > Pseudomonadota > Gammaproteobacteria > Aeromonadales > Aeromonadaceae > Aeromonas > Aeromonas sp. MaB10011B. The sequence goes on from NZ_JAGKRK010000010.1 coordinate 58,203, forward strand.
AGCAGACTAGCACGGCGGGCTCTGTTGCAAAGATTGGCGGCAGTCAGAGGTAGGCTGTCGCTCTGCGCCGATCAGGCGGCTGCTGCGAAATGGTGGTTGAGCATGCCCATGGCCTCCGTCAGCGCCGAGGGCCCAATGCCAAAAGCTCTCTCCACAAGGCGCACCTCGCCCCTGATGCCGGGCTGCAGGCACCAGGGGCGAGCCTGTCCTTTGCGCAGGGCTCGCATGACTTCGAATCCCTTGATCGTGGCATAGGCCGTGGGGATCGATTTGAAACCGCGCACCGGCTTGATCAGTATCTTGAGCTTTCCGTGATCGGCCTCGATCACGTTATTGAGATACTTCACCTGCCGGTGGGCCGTCTCCCGGTCCAGCTTTCCTTCGCGCTTCAATTCGGTGATCGCTGCACCATAGCTCGGCGCTTTGTCGGTATTGAGCGTGGCAGGCTTTTCCCAGTGCTTCAGGCCTCGCAGGGCCTTGCCCAGGAACCGCTTCGCTGCCTTGGCGCTGCGGGTCGGCGACAGGTAGAAATCGATCGTGTCGCCCCGCTTGTCGACTGCCCGGTACAGGTAGGTCCACTTGCCCCGCACCTTGACGTAGGTTTCATCCAGGCGCCAGCTCGGATCAAAGCCACGCCGCCAGAACCAGCGCAGCCGCTTCTCCATCTCCGGGGCGTAGCACTGGACCCAGCGATAGATCGTCGTATGGTCGACCGAAATGCCGCGTTCCGCCAGCATTTCCTCAAGGTCGCGATAGCTGATCGGATAGCGACAATACCAGCGCACCGCCCACAGGATCACATCACCCTGGAAATGGCGCCACTTGAAATCCGTCATCGTTCCGTCCGTCCAATCTCCGCCAAGCATGCTCAAGCTTCACGATTTTTGCAACAGAGCCCACACGAGTATTGAGCATAGTCGAGATTGGTGCAGATCACTTCTGATATTGAACTGTCAGGAGCTGGCTGCACAACAGCCATTACGCCCAATCAACTGGTGCAGTCGTCTTCTGAAAATGACAATCCAGTTAGGGTATAGCTCAACCTGACATAGAAGCAAAAACTCAACCACCTTCTACCAACTCTCCGAACAGCTCCTTGACCTTTGTTTTCGCATCAGCAAGTGCAGTTCTGCCTTGTTCAGTGATGTCATAAACACGCCGTTCACGTCGCCCGGTGCGTTCGTGGCGTGAGGTCAGATAGCCTTTTTTTTCCAGGCCGTGCAGCATCGGGTACACGGTGCCAGCGCTCATCTCGTAGCCGTGTCGGCGTAGCTCTTCGATGATCCCCAGCCCAAAGACAGGTTCCTCGGCTGCATGGTGAAGGATGTGCAGGCGGATCAAACCGCCGTAGAGGTCTTTGTCAGTCATTTTTTGTGCCTCACAGAGCGACGCTCAACAGCCACCCAGCTGCACCGCTACCGAGGACAACCAGCCACGGCGGGAGCTTCCAGAACATAAGTGCGACAAGGGCAACTAATGCCAAGCCGAAGTCTTGCGGCTGAAAGATGGCGCTAGTCCATACAGGCTGATACAGCGCGGCCAGCAGCAAGCCGACTACAGCGGCATTGATCCCGGCCAGCGCAGCTTGGATGCCTGTATTGCGGCGCAAACGCTCCCAAAATGGCATTGATCCGACGACCAGCAAGAACGAGGGCGCGAAGATAGCCAGCAGACACACAATGCCGCCGATCCAGCCCGACGGGGCGGTGTTCATCGAGGCACCAAGAAACGCGGCGAACGTGAACAAAGGGCCGGGCACCGCTTGAGCTGCCCCGTACCCCGCGAGAAAGGATTCATTGTTGACCCAGCCGGAGGGCACCACTTCGGCTTGCAGTAATGGCAGCACAACGTGACCACCGCCGAACACCAGTGATCCGACACGATAGAAGGAATCCACCATTGCCATGGTTTGACTTGGCATCAGTTCGGCCAACACCGGCAGGCCAATCAGCAAGACAAAGAACAGCGAGAGCCAAAGCACGCCGGCCCGGTGACTGACCGTGATAGGTAGGGGGTCATGCTCAACAACTTTCGCTGGCTTGAACAATAACCGGCCTGCGATGCCTGCGATAGCAATCACGCCAACCTGTCCCCACGCGGACGGCACAAGTAAAACGACGCAGGTAGCAATTGCCATGATGGTGACTCGCAGCCCATCCGTGCATAGGTTACGCGCCATGCCCCATACTGCTTGAGCGACCACGGCCACAGCCACCACTTTTAAGCCATGCAACGCGCCCTGCGAGACGTAATCGCCATAGCTGGAGATGCCGAGCGCAAAAAGGATCAAGGCTATGGCAGACGGCAGCGTGAAGCCAGCCCAAGCAGCCAGCGCCCCGCTGTATCCAGCCCGAGACAGTCCTACCGCTATGCCGACCTGGCTGCTTGCAGGCCCTGGCAAGAACTGACAAAGCGCGACCAAGTCAGCATAGCTCCGTTCGGAGAGCCAGCGCCGCCGTGTGACAAATTCGGCGCGGAAGTAGCCCAAGTGCGCAATGGGGCCGCCAAAAGATGTCAATCCAAGCCGCAGAAAAATAAGAAAGACCGACCATGGTCTGCTGTCATCGGTAGGGTTATTCGTCATACTTTCGCCTTCATGATCTGCAACGAGTTGATCAATAATAAGCGAAATTCGATAACGAAATTCGATATAAATCTAGAAAAAAATACCTCTATGTGTACTACGCAGTTTTAGCTGTGGCTTTCACAGGAGCACGCTTACTTACGGCTTAGCGTGCTTTATTTTCCGTTTTCTGAGGCGATCCCTAGGAGCTCGGATCTCAGGACGAAGGTCTCCGCGAATGTCCGGTCGATCCGCGCGACGTCCCAGGCGGGCGTTCCCTTGGCGGACATCCACGCCGCAGCGTCGTGCATCAGCCGCACAACCTCGTCGATATCACCCGAGCAGGCGACCCGAACGTTCGGAGGCTCCTCGCTGTCCATTCGCTCCCCTGGCGCGGTATGAACCGCCGCCTCATAGTGCAGTTTGATCCTGACGAGCCCAGCATGTCTGCGCCCACCTTCGCGGAACCTGACCAGGGTCCGCTAGCGGGCGGCCGGAAGGTGAATGCTAGGCATGATCTAACCCTCGGTCTCTGGCGTCGCGACTGCGAAATTTCGCGAGGGTTTCCGAGAAGGTGATTGCGCTTCGCAGATCTCCAGGCGCGTGGGTGCGGACGTAGTCAGCGCCATTGCCGATCGCGTGAAGTTCCGCCGCAAGGCTCGCTGGACCCAGATCCTTTACAGGAAGGCCAACGGTGGCGCCCAAGAAGGATTTCCGCGACACCGAGACCAATAGCGGAAGCCCCAACGCCGACTTCAGCTTTTGAAGGTTCGACAGCACGTGCAGCGATGTTTCCGGTGCGGGGCTCAAGAAAAATCCCATCCCCGGATCGAGGATGAGCCGGTCGGCAGCGACCCCGCTCCGTCGCAAGGCGGAAACCCGCGCCTCGAAGAACCGCACAATCTCGTCGAGCGCGTCTTCGGGTCGAAGGTGACCGGTGCGGGTGGCGATGCCATCCCGCTGCGCTGAGTGCATAACCACCAGCCTGCAGTCCGCCTCAGCAATATCGGGATAGAGCGCAGGGTCAGGAAATCCTTGGATATCGTTCAGGTAGCCCACGCCGCGCTTGAGCGCATAGCGCTGGGTTTCCGGTTGGAAGCTGTCGATTGAAACACGGTGCATCTGATCGGACAGGGCGTCTAAGAGCGGCGCAATACGTCTGATCTCATCGGCCGGCGATACAGGCCTCGCGTCCGGATGGCTGGCGGCCGGTCCGACATCCACGACGTCTGATCCGACTCGCAGCATTTCGATCGCCGCGGTGACAGCGCCGGCGGGGTCTAGCCGCCGGCTCTCATCGAAGAAGGAGTCCTCGGTGAGATTCAGAATGCCGAACACCGTCACCATGGCGTCGGCCTCCGCAGCGACTTCCACGATGGGGATCGGGCGAGCAAAAAGGCAGCAATTATGAGCCCCATACCTACAAAGCCCCACGCATCAAGCTTTTGCCCATGAAGCAACCAGGCAATGGCTGTAATTATGACGACGCCGAGTCCCGACCAGACTGCATAAGCAACACCGACAGGGATGGATTTCAGAACCAGAGAAAGAAAATAAAATGCGATGCCATAACCGATTATGACAACGGCGGAAGGGGCAAGCTTAGTAAAGCCCTCGCTAGATTTTAATGCGGATGTTGCGATTACTTCGCCAACTATTGCGATAACAAGAAAAAGCCAGCCTTTCATGATATATCTCCCAATTTGTGTAGGGCTTATTATGCACGCTTAAAAATAATAAAAGCAGACTTGACCTGATAGTTTGGCTGTGAGCAATTATGTGCTTAGTGCATCTAACGCCTGAAATAAGCCGTGCCGCGAAGCGGCATCGGCTTGATTGAATTGTTAGACGGCAAACTCGAGCCAATACTTGTGCAGGCCAACAATATTAGACGAGCACAGCATGGGCATTGCCGCTTTGATCTTCTCCAGTGACCAATTCCACCACTCCATCTCCAGAAGCAATGAAATTTCCTCATCGGTGAAGCGTTTCTTAATCTTCTTAGCGGGATTGCCGCCAACGATAGCGTAAGGCTCCACATCTTTTGTCACCAACGAGCGGCTGCCTATCACCGCACCGTGCCCGATCTTGATTCCGGGCATGACCATTGCCTCAGAGCCGATCCAAACGTCATTGCCAATGACAGTATTACCTGCTTTTTGGAAGGCATCGAGTGCGCTTGAGAATGCAGGTTCTTCCTGCATATAAAAGAACGGGAAAGATGATGCCCAGTCGTACCGATGCCCCTGATTGCCAGCCATGATAAAGGAAGCCCCACTCCCGATAGAGCAGAAACTACCGATGATCAACTTATCAACGTCATCACGGTCCGGAAACAGATACCGTGCGCAGTCATCGAATGAGTGCCCATGATAGTAGCCAGAGTAATAGCTGTACCGCCCAACTTTGATATTGGGGTTCTTCACTTGCTCAGAAAGCAGCTTGCCTTTGAAGGGGCTATCAAAGTAGTTGGTCATAAGAGATCCCGCGGTCTGTGACTTTGCCGTCTAACGTTTGAAATAAGGGGCGCCGAGCGCCAGCGAGGGGAGCCAAAAGCTTGCTTTTGGCCGTCCCGACTTGATTGAAGGGTTGGGCGTTTTTTTGCCTCGCCTTCGAGTTGCTCTTGTTGTACAATTTTCTGTACATGTACGGAGGATGTTATGGACGCTATCACTTACACACACGCCCGCGCCAACCTGGCTGGAACCATGGATCGTGTTTGCAACGATCATGAGCCGGTGATCATCACACGTAACGGCGACCAATCGGTTGTGATTCTCTCGCTGGAAGATTTCCAGGCGCTGGAAGAAACTGCGTATCTGCTGCGCAGCCCCGCCAACGCCAAGCGGCTTTTCAAGTCGATCGAGCAACTTGAAGCGGGCCGAGGACAGGCGCGGGAGTTGGCCGAATGAGATTAATTTTTTCCGATGATGCATGGGAAGATTATCTGTTCTGGCAAAAACAAGACCGCCGCATGGTTGATCGAATTAACAAGCTAATTAAAGAAACCACCCGAGAGCCTTTCTCTGGAGTGGGCAAGCCAGAGCCATTAAAACATGCTTTGGCCGGTTATTGGTCTCGTCGAATTACGGATGAGCACCGAATGGTTTACAAAGTGGCGGATGATGCCCTTTGGATCGTTCAACTCAAGTACCACTACTGAAAAGACGCCCAACGTTTGACATGAGGGGCGGCCAAGGGCGCCAGCCCTTGGACGTCCCCCTCGATGGAAGGGTTAGGCATCACTGCGTGTTCGCTCGAATGCCTGGCGTGTTTGAACCATGTACACGGCTGGACCATCTGGGGTGGTTACGGTACCTTGCCTCTCAAACCCCGCTTTCTCGTAGCATCGGATCGCTCGCAAGTTGCTCGGCGACGGGTCCGTTTGGATCTTGGTGACCTCGGGATCATTGAACAGCAACTCAACCAGAGCTCGAACCAGCTTGGTTCCCAAGCCTTTGCCCAGTTGTGATGCATTCGCCAGTGACTGGTCTATTCCGCGTACTCCTGGATCGGTTTCTTCTTCCCACCATCCGTCCCCGCTTCCAAGAGCAACGTACGACTGGGCATACCCAATCGGCTCTCCATTCAGCATTGCAATGTATGGAGTGACGGACTCTTGCGCTAAAACGCTTGGCAAGTACTGTTCCTGTACGTCAGCAAGTGTCGGGCGTGCTTCTTCTCCGCCCCACCACTCGACGATATGAGATCGATTTAGCCACTCATAGAGCATCGCAAGGTCATGCTCAGTCATGAGGCGCAGTGTGACGGAATCGGTGCTGTTGGTCACGATGCTGTACTTTGTGATGCCTAACTTTGTTTTAGACATCATTGGCGTGGAGCCGAGCAGACTGGCGGCTTCGTGCTTCACAAAGTAAATGAACGCAGTCAACTGATCAGCGCGTGAGGCCAAGCAATCCATCCCTTGTCCAAGGTAAGCCTGCTGGGCTTCAAGCAGCACGGGCTGATGTTGGACGGGCAGGCGTTCCATTACCCAGTTGGCAGCTACATCCTTCGGCGCGATCTTGCCGGTTGCTGCGCTGTACCAAATGCGAGACAAGGTAAGCACTACATTCCGCTCGTCGCCTGCCCAATCCGGTTGTGAGTTCCATAGTTTCAAGGTGTCGGCCAGTGCTTTGAATAGATCGCTTTCCGGGACTGGGTTGAAGAAATCTTCCGCGGCCGAACCTGCCAAGGCAAGGCTGTGTTGCCTTGCTTTAGTTAGCAGAATAGCCAGATCAACATCGGTTGTCGCGGGCTCGAAGATGCCCGCAAGAATGTCCTTGCGCTGCCACTCCCCGAATTGCAGTTCCCGTCTGGCTGGATAACGCCAAGGAACAACATCGCCGTACACGACGATGGTAACTTCCAAGGCACGGAGAGCTTCACTTTGGCCGGGAGAAGCGGAAACTTCCAGGAAATCTACGAACAGAGCCTGCCGCACAGTCTCATCGAGCTGTGCAGTCACAGTAACCAGCAAATCAATATCACTGCATGGCTTCAGGCCACCGTCGAGTGCAGAGCCGTACAAATGCACGGCCAGCAACGTCGATCCCAGATGATGCTCGATGACGTTGAGTGCCTGTGATAGCTGTACCGAAATCTCGGCGGGCACTGCGTTGCTCATGATGTCTAACTCCCAATTTGTGTAGGGCTTATTATGCACGCTTAAAAATAATAAAAGCAGACTTGACCTGATAGTTTGGCTGTGAGCAATTATGTGCTTAGTGCATCTAACTTTGTTTTAGGGCGACTGCCCTGCTGCGTAACATCGTTGCTGCTCCATAACATCAAACATCGACCCACGGCGTAACGCGCTTGCTGCTTGGATGCCCGAGGCATAGACTGTACAAAAAAACAGTCATAACAAGCCATGAAAACCGCCACTGCGCCGTTACCACCGCTGCGTTCGGTCAAGGTTCTGGACCAGTTGCGTGAGCGCATACGCTACTTGCATTACAGTTTACGAACCGAACAGGCTTATGTCCACTGGGTTCGTGCCTTCATCCGTTTCCACGGTGTGCGTCACCCGGCAACCTTGGGCAGCAGCGAAGTCGAGGCATTTCTGTCCTGGCTGGCGAACGAGCGCAAGGTTTCGGTCTCCACGCATCGTCAGGCATTGGCGGCCTTGCTGTTCTTCTACGGCAAGGTGCTGTGCACGGATCTGCCCTGGCTTCAGGAGATCGGAAGACCTCGGCCGTCGCGGCGCTTGCCGGTGGTGCTGACCCCGGATGAAGTGGTTCGCATCCTCGGTTTTCTGGAAGGCGAGCATCGTTTGTTCGCCCAGCTTCTGTATGGAACGGGCATGCGGATCAGTGAGGGTTTGCAACTGCGGGTCAAGGATCTGGATTTCGATCACGGCACGATCATCGTGCGGGAGGGCAAGGGCTCCAAGGATCGGGCCTTGATGTTACCCGAGAGCTTGGCACCCAGCCTGCGCGAGCAGCTGTCGCGTGCACGGGCATGGTGGCTGAAGGACCAGGCCGAGGGCCGCAGCGGCGTTGCGCTTCCCGACGCCCTTGAGCGGAAGTATCCGCGCGCCGGGCATTCCTGGCCGTGGTTCTGGGTTTTTGCGCAGCACACGCATTCGACCGATCCACGGAGCGGTGTCGTGCGTCGCCATCACATGTATGACCAGACCTTTCAGCGCGCCTTCAAACGTGCCGTAGAACAAGCAGGCATCACGAAGCCCGCCACACCGCACACCCTCCGCCACTCGTTCGCGACGGCCTTGCTCCGCAGCGGTTACGACATTCGAACCGTGCAGGATCTGCTCGGCCATTCCGACGTCTCTACGACGATGATTTACACGCATGTGCTGAAAGTTGGCGGTGCCGGAGTGCGCTCACCGCTTGATGCGCTGCCGCCCCTCACTAGTGAGAGGTAGGGCAGCGCAAGTCAATCCTGGCGGATTCACTACCCCTGCGCGAAGGCCATCGGTGCCGCATCGAACGGCCGGTTGCGGAAAGTCCTCCCTGCGTCCGCTGATGGCCGGCAGCAGCCCGTCGTTGCCTGATGGATCCAACCCCTCCGCTGCTATAGTGCAGTCGGCTTCTGACGTTCAGTGCAGCCGTCTTCTGAAAACGACAGTCAGAATAGAGTCTGCTTTCCCATTTTTTGACACATGCCCGCGAAGGTTATAGATTTCAGCCTGACAGAAATGGGCTTTGAGGCACAACGGAACAGAAAGTGCACTTAAGCCGCCTTCAACCAAGGAGACATCGTGCAGGGGCACCGCATCGGCTACGTCCGGGTCAGCAGCTTTGACCAGAACCCGGAACGCCAGCTGGAACAAACCCAGGTGAGCAAGGTGTTCACCGACAAGGCATCGGGCAAGGACACCCAGCGCCCCCAGCTCGAAGCGCTGCTGAGCTTCGTCCGCGAAGGCGATACAGTGGTGGTGCACAGCATGGATCGGCTGGCCCGCAACCTCGATGACCTGCGTCGCTTGGTACAGAAGCTGACTCAGCGCGGCGTGCGCATCGAGTTCCTGAAGGAGGGCCTGGTGTTCACTGGCGAGGACTCGCCGATGGCCAACCTGATGCTGTCGGTGATGGGGGCCTTCGCTGAGTTCGAGCGCGCCCTGATCCGCGAGCGGCAGCGTGAGGGCATCGCCTTGGCCAAGCAGCGTGGCGCGTACCGGGGCCGCAAGAAAGCCCTGTCCGATGAGCAGGCTGCTACCCTGCGGCAGCGAGCGACGGCCGGCGAGCCCAAGGCGCAGCTTGCCCGCGAGTTCAACATCAGCCGGGAAACCCTCTACCAGTACCTCCGCACGGACGACTGACACATGCCGCGTCGCTTGATCCTCTCGGCCACGGAGCGGGACACCCTGCTTGCGCTGCCGGAAAGCCAGGATGACCTGATCCGCTACTACACCTTCAACGACTCCGACCTGTCGCTGATCCGCCAGCGACGCGGCGACGCCAACCGCCTCGGCTTCGCCGTGCAGCTCTGCCTGCTGCGCTACCCCGGTTACGCGCTGGGAACCGACAGCGAGCTGCCCGAGCCGGTCATCCTGTGGGTGGCGAAGCAAGTCCAGGCCGAGCCGGCGAGCTGGGCAAAGTACGGCGAGCGCGACGTGACCCGTCGCGAGCATGCCCAGGAACTGCGCACCTACCTGCAACTGGCCCCGTTCGGCCTGTCCGACTTCCGCGCCCTGGTGCGCGAGCTAACCGAGCTGGCCCAGCAGACCGACAAAGGCTTGCTGCTGGCCGGTCAGGCCCTGGAGAGCCTACGGCAGAAACGACGCATCCTGCCGGCGCTGAGCGTGATTGACCGGGCCTGCTCGGAAGCCATTGCGCGAGCCAATCGGCGGGTCTACCGCGCCCTGGTCGAACCACTCACGGACTCGCATCGGGCCAAGCTGGACGAGCTGTTGAAGCTCAAGGCCGGCAGCAGCATCACCTGGTTGACCTGGCTGCGCCAGGCACCGCTGAAACCCAACTCTCGGCACATGCTGGAACACATCGAGCGGCTGAAGACATTTCAGTTGGTGGACTTGCCCGAAGGCCTGGGCCGGCACATCCACCAGAACCGCCTGCTCAAGCTGGCCCGCGAGGGTGGGCAGATGACGCCCAAAGACCTCGGTAAGTTCGAGCCGCAGCGCCGCTACGCGACCCTGGCCGCCGTGGTGCTGGAGAGCACCGCGACCGTGATCGATGAGCTGGTCGATCTGCATGACCGCATCCTGGTCAAGCTGTTCAGCGGCGCGAAGCACAAGCATCAGCAGCAGTTCCAGAAGCAGGGCAAGGCGATCAACGACAAGGTGCGCCTGTACTCCAGGATCGGCCAGGCGCTGCTGGAAGCGAAGGAAAGCGGCAGCGACCCCTATGCCGCCATCGAGGCGGTGATTCCCTGGGACGAGTTCACCGAGAGCGTCAGCGAGGCCGAGCTGCTGGCCCGGCCGGAAGGCTTCGACCACCTGCACCTGGTCGGCGAGAACTTCGCCACCCTGCGCCGTTACACGCCGGCCTTGCTGGAGGTGCTGGAACTGCGCGCCGCGCCGGCCGCGCAAGGCGTGCTGGCAGCCGTGCAGACCCTGCGTGAGATGAACGCCGACAACCTGCGCAAGGTGCCGGCCGATGCACCCACGGCCTTCATCAAGCCGCGCTGGAAGCCGCTGGTGATCACCCCGGAAGGCCTCGACCGGAAATTCTACGAAATCTGCGCCCTGTCCGAGCTGAAGAACGCCCTGCGCTCCGGCGACATCTGGGTCAAGGGCTCGCGGCAGTTCCGCGACTTCGACGACTACCTGCTGCCGGCCGAGAAGTTCGCCGCACTCAAGCGCGAGCAGGCCCTGCCCCTGGCGATCAACCCGAACAGCGACCAGTACCTGGAAGAGCGTTTGCAGCTGCTGGACGAGCAGTTGGCCACCGTCACCCGCCTGGCCAAGGACAACGAGCTGCCCGATGCCATCCTCACCGAGTCAGGGCTGAAAATCACCCCGCTGGATGCGGCGGTGCCGGATCGGGCGCAGGCGCTGATCGACCAAACCAGCCAGTTACTGCCGCGCATCAAGATCACCGAACTGCTGATGGACGTGGACGACTGGACGGGCTTCAGCCGCCACTTCACCCACTTGAAGGACGGGGCCGAGGCCAAAGACAGGACGTTGCTGCTGTCCGCAATCCTCGGTGATGCGATCAACCTCGGGCTGACCAAGATGGCCGAGTCGAGCCCCGGCCTGACCTACGCCAAGCTGTCCTGGCTGCAAGCCTGGCACATCCGCGACGAAACCTATTCGGCGGCCTTGGCCGAGCTGGTCAACCACCAGTATCGCCACGCCTTTGCCGCCCACTGGGGCGACGGCACGACCTCATCCTCCGATGGCCAGCGCTTCCGCGCGGGTGGCCGGGGCGAGAGCACCGGGCACGTCAACCCGAAGTACGGTAGCGAGCCGGGACGGCTGTTCTATACCCATATCTCCGACCAGTACGCGCCGTTCAGCACCCGCGTGGTGAATGTCGGCGTCCGCGATTCCACCTATGTGCTCGACGGCCTGCTGTACCACGAGTCCGACCTGCGGATCGAGGAGCACTACACCGACACGGCCGGCTTCACCGATCACGTCTTTGCCCTGATGCACCTGCTAGGCTTCCGCTTCGCGCCGCGCATCCGCGACCTCGGCGAAACCAAGCTGTACGTGCCGCAGGGCGTGCAAGCCTACCCGACGTTGCGCCCGCTGATCGGCGGCACCCTGAACATCAAGCACGTGCGTGCCCACTGGGACGACATCCTGCGCCTGGCCAGCTCGATCAAGCAGGGCACCGTCACCGCCTCGCTGATGCTGCGCAAGCTCGGCAGCTACCCGCGCCAGAACGGACTGGCCGTGGCCCTGCGCGAGCTGGGCCGGATCGAGCGCACGCTGTTCATCCTGGACTGGCTGCAAAGTGTTGAACTGCGCCGCCGCGTGCATGCCGGCCTGAACAAAGGTGAGGCGCGCAACTCGCTGGCCAGGGCGGTGTTCTTCAACCGCCTTGGGGAAATCAGGGATCGGAGCTTCGAGCAGCAGCGCTACCGGGCCAGCGGCCTCAACCTGGTGACGGCGGCTATCGTGCTGTGGAACACGGTGTACCTGGAACGCGCCACCCAGGGGTTGGTCGAGGCCGGCAAGCCGGTGGACGGCGAGCTGCTGCAATTCCTGTCGCCGCTGGGCTGGGAGCACATCAACCTAACCGGCGATTACGTCTGGCGGCAGAGCCGCAGACTGGAAGACGGGAAGTTTCGGCCCTTACGGATGCCCGGAAAACCTTAGCGTACGATTTTTTCCGAATTCTGCGGGCTCCCCTGGTTGAACTTTTATCCGGTTCTTGAAATGCCTAGAGCCTTGTCTAAGCTTAAGGCTATCTGCATACCAGTTAGCGCACGGCTCTGCAAGGAGCCAATTCCCCTATGCCAGGTACAAGGAATTCGTACCTGGCTTTTTTTGTCTTCCTTTTTCAATCACGCCGGTTCGATACCATCGTCTATTCGAGTATGTCTGCCGACTCGGGGATATCGCTCTGCTGCGCGTTGGTCGTTTGTTGCAGTTCGTGCTGATAGAGCAGATCGATTGCCTGCTCGATGATGGAGGCCTGACTGTCTTCCAGTTGTTGCCCCAGCATGGCCAACCTCTCTGCATGACGATTGCTTATCCAGCATTGCAACCGGCTGTGGGTTTCCTGCTTGCGCTTCACGTGCTGGCGCTGCCGTTCGGCATTCTCTTGCGCAGCGCTTTTCTTCAATTCCTGGCTATCGTAACCTTCCGACATGTCTACATCGTGAATGTTATCTCTCATTTTTCATTGGCATCTTCTACGAAAGTAAATCGGATTACGACTCTCCCACCGTTATGATGTCTGTGGAGGACGACATGAATATATCACCAGATCAACAGGATATCATTTAACATAAAAAATGGAGAGGCGCGGTTCTCTATAACAACCCATCCAGGGCGTGATCGGAGAACTTGTGGGCATCGTCGAAATATTCCTGCAAGGTGCGCATGTCCTTGTGCCTTGTCACCTCGATGATCTTGTTCATCGGCTTGCCCGCCGTCACCGCCGAGGTGATGAACCCCCGCCGCAAACTGTGGCCACTGACGTGGAGATCGTCGATGGCCTGGCCGGTTCGCCGCTTGATCATCAAGTTGATACCTTGCGGCCCCAGGGGATCTGTCATCAGCTGTCCCCAGCGATTCATTCGACGAAACAGGGGGCCCTCAGCAATCCGGCTTTTTTTCAGCCATTGTTGCAGTGCAGAGACCGGGCAATACCGGGTGCCTGGAATGAGTGCTATCTCCGATTCATGGAGCTGATGTTTGCTTGGCTTGAGACGAAGGCGTATCCCCTGCCCCACAAACTGCACGTCATTCACCTCGATCCTTGCCGCTTCCGACCGACGCAAGGCGCCACTGAACATCAGGAGCAACAGGGTGTAATCCCGAAGTCCCGCCAGGTTGCTGGTATCTATCTCGTCCAGCACGCAGGCCAATGGTTTCAGGGTCAGCGCCCCCGTTTTGCGTTTGCGGTTATCACCGAGCCGTACTATGCCCCGCATCATCTCCTTTATCTCCGCATGCTCGGTCGGCATGGGGTGGATCCCCTTCTGCTTGAAGGCATAACGAATGCCGGCAAGCCGTCTTACCAGGGTGGCCGGTTTGCGAGGTTCCCCGTTGCGAAGCTCCCCCTTCCCTTCTTCTTTGTCCAGCCAGACCCAGTTGGCCAGGATGCCGTCGGCCTGATCCGCCAGAAAATTCATGATGTCGTGGTGTGTTGTCTGCAAGGGATCCAGCCCGTGGAGTTGGCACCAGGAGACAAAGATGCGGGTATCTGCCTGATAGGCATTGAGGGTGGAGTCGGCTTTGGCGCTGCGCAGGAAGCGTCTTGCCCGGCTGTTCAGCTGAGGATCGAAGACGCTCTGCAAAGATTGCTGAACTGGGTTTTGAAGGCGTGGGTAGTTCACTTAACTCTATGATTTAAAGCGGAGTTTCGGTGGATCTTACAGGATCGTCCAGATCTATCAAGTATCGATAATGAATATTATCGATACTTATGAAGACTGCTTTAACCCATTTCAGCTCCCTCATTGATTCCTCAAGCACTCTGTCATCCCTGCTCCGTTTTATCAGGTGCTGGCGATTTAATCTCGTCAGCACCCACCATACAAAATGAGAGATAACAACTTGGCATGATTGTTTTTGGATGGATCATGATAGTGCAAATTGTCATAGTAAAACGCCCCGCTATGCGGGGCGTTGTCTGTTATCGCTTTGCCAACTTGAACAACTCGAAGAAATTGTGGCTGGTGGCCTCCGCCAATTCAGCGAGCGGAATCTGGCGAAGATCCGCGATAAATTGGGCAACGTCGCGAACAAAGGCCGGCTCATTCTCCCTCCCCCGGTGCGGAACCGGTGCCAGATAGGGAGAGTCGGTTTCAACCAGCAGTCGCTCCAGGGGCAACGCCTTGACCACGGCCTGCAGGGCTGAGGCGTTCTTGAAAGTGGCTATTCCCGAGATGGAAATATAGAACCCCATGGCCATCGCGGCCTCGGCCATTTCGAGGGACTCGGTGAAGCAGTGCAGCACTCCGCCCACCTGTTCGGCCCCCTCCTCTCGCATGATCCGCAGCGTGTCTTCCTGGGCATCCCGGGTGTGGATGATGAGCGGTTTGTTCAGTGCCCGGGCTACACGAATATGTTCGCGGAAAGAGGCTTGCTGTACATCCTTGTTTTCCGGTGAATAGAAGTAGTCGAGCCCGGTTTCGCCGATGGCCACCACTCTCTCATCGGCCGCCTGAGTCAGCAGCAAGGCAGCATCCACCCCGGGATCCTGATTGAGCGGGTGGACACCGCAGGAGGCAAACACCTGGGGATAGGGAGCGATGGCCTCCATCATGGTCGGGAACTGGGCCTGGGTCACACTCACGCAGAGAAAATATCCCACGCTCTGCTGCGCCGCCTTGGCCAATACATCGGCCATGTCGGTCTGCTTGGAGCCATAACTCAAGCGATCGAGATGGCAATGGGAATCAACGAGTAACATAGACAACCTTGTTTATAACCAGCGATTGAGCCAGTTCATCAAATGGATGGTGGGATTGGAAAGCTGCCCTGGCTGACAAGCCTCTTTCAGCATAACCAGCTGCTGTTCGGCTTCCAGGAGCCGTTCGCTGGAGTGTTTCTCTGCCAGTTGCTGGCTGAGTGATGCAAGATCCGGCATTGCCAGTTGATGATGGCCGCAGCCAGCCTGAAGCTTGAGGGCATCACACAGGAAGAGCTGCAACCAGTGCAGCCGGACCTGAGTATCCTCGGCCAACTGGGCACAGACATTCGCCGCACGGGTGGGGGCCGATGCCAGCGAGACAAATCCGTCGAGCAATGCCCGTCTGGCATCATCTTGCTGTGCTTCGATGTAGCTCAGCACCCGCAGCGGCGCACCCTGGCAGATCCGCACCTGGGCCTGGGTGGCCTGATGGCCCTGCTCGGCGAGCCAGGCAAGGGTCTCCCCCTCAGAGGGGAGCTGGCAGACATGCTTGTGACAACGGCTCAAGATGGTGGGGAGCAGGCGAGATACCCGGGATGCGATGAGCAGCAACAGACTGTCGCCAGCCGGCTCTTCCAGCGTCTTCAGCAAAGCATTGGCGGCAGACTCCGTCATGCGCTCCGCCTCCTGAATGATCACCACCTTGCCGCGACCGAGCTGGGATGTGCTCTGGAGGCGGCTGCAAATCTCCCGGATGGCTTCGACACCTATGGTCTTGCCCTCGGGCCCCAGGGTGCCAAGATCCGGGTGATGCCCCTTCTCAAACAGTTGGCAGGAGTGGCACTGACCGCAAGGCTCACCTCGTTGTGGATGCTGACACAGGTGCAGTCGCGCCAGTCGCTCTGCAAGCTGCTCCTTGCCAAGACCGGGATCGCCTAGCAGCAACCAGGCGTGCCCGAGCCGTCCGGCCCGGGCCGTCTCGCTCAGGGCATGCCAATCCGGGATCAGCCAGGGATACATAGCCCCTCGCTTGCCAGATAATGCTCAAGGGCAGCCTCGATGGCGGCTTTGACTTGCGCCGGGGGCAACCCGGCATCGATGACCTGGATGGAATCATCGGCGGCCGCCAACTCGAGGTAACGCTGGCGGGTACGTTCAAAGAAGCCGATCTGCTCCAGCTCAATCCTGTCCAGCTCGCCGCGATGGCGGGCCCGCTGCAGGCCGATGGCAGGATCGATGTCCAGATAGAGCGTCAGATCCGGCTTGAAATCCCCGAGGACCGCCCGTTTGATGGCGCCGATGAGGTTCGCATCGATGCCGCGGCCACCCCCCTGATAGGCCTGGGAGGAGAGATCGTGGCGATCGCCCACTACCCAGATGCCGTCTGCCAAGGCAGGCTTGATCCGGGTCTCCACCAGTTGTACCCGGGAGGCGTACATCAACAGCAGCTCGGCCTCGACTGTCAGGCGCTCGTCGTGCACTTCCTTGACGATGGCCCGCATGCGTTCCGCCAGCGGCGTGCCGCCCGGCTCCCGGGTGCACTCGATCCGCGCAACTCCGTGGGCTTGCAGATAGTCGGTCACATAGCGCACCGCAGAGCTCTTCCCTGCCCCTTCCAATCCTTCAATCACGATAAATTTAGACATTAGGGTTTCTTCAATATGTATTCACGCACCGCCCGATTGTGTTCATCGAGGGTCTTGGAGAAGTAGTGGGCACCGCCCCCCTTGGCAACGAAGTAGAGATAGTCGGTCGATTTGGGGTTGAGCGCCGCCTCGATGGAGGCCTTGCCCGGCATGGCGATGGGCGTCGGAGGCAGACCGTCGATCACATAGGTGTTGTAGGGGTTCACGTCGGTCAAATCGCTGCGGCGAATGTTGCCATCGTACCTCTCCTTCACCCCGTAGATGACGGTAGGGTCGGTCTGCAACTTCATGCCAAGGCGTAGACGGTTGACGAACACAGAGGCAATCTGGGCTCGTTCATCCGGTTGGCCCGTCTCTTTTTCGATGATGGAGGCCATGATGAGCGCCTCATAGGGTGTCTTGTAGGGCAGATTGGCCTGACGCTTCTCCCAGGAAGCCTCCAGGAACGTTTTCATGTCCTGATAGGCGCGGCGCAGGATGGAAAGATCGCTGGCATGAGTGGTATAGGCGTAGGTTTCCGGCAGGAACCACCCCTCCAGCTTGCCATTTTCGATGCCGAGTTCCTGAGCCAGCTCGGTTTCGCTCTGCTCCAGAGTCAGGCGCTCCAGATAGGGGGCGCTGGAAAGTTGCTTCAGCCAATCCTCAAAACGGGACCCTTCGACAAAGGTCAGGCTGAAGTGAAACTCCTTGCCGGAAGCAAAGAGAGAGAGAGTCTCCTTGAGCGGCGCCCCTTCCTTGATTTCATAGGTGCCGGACTTGATGGCCACCAGTTCGGGATGACCGCGCAACCAGAGGCGCACCGCCCAGGGGCTGGTTTCCCCCTCTCCCAGTTCGGCAATCAGGCGCGCCGCATGGGCGCCTTTTTCGACGGTAAAGAGGCGGGTTGGCCCCTTGTTGGTGAGCGTCTCCACCTGTTGCCACTTGTGATACACGTACCCTCCGGCAACGGCGACAGAGAGTGCCGCCCCCGCGAGCAGGGTGTAAAGCCGATTAAACTTCAATGACCAAGCGCTCCTGTAAACGGCGGATCAATACCGGACTGGGATAGTGCATATCCCCGATGCTGGTGACCGGGACAATCCCCATCAGGGTATTGGTCAGCCAGACCTCTTCCGCCTGCCAGAGTGACTCCAATGGAGCTTCAACGACACGCAGTTCAATGCCCATCTGTTTAAGCATCGTCATCACGCGCTTGCGCATGATGCCATCGATCCCGGCGCGGGTGAGATCCGGTGTGAACACCGTCCTGCCGCGACGCCAAAACAGATTGGCGCTGACCCCTTCTACCAGAAATCCCCGGCTGTTCAAGACTATACCTTCGACCCCGCCGCGCGCAGCAAGTTCGCGCTTCAGCATCACTTGTTCGAGGCGCCCCAGCGTCTTGAGACCGGCGAGCATGGGACTGTCCCCAAGATGCTGCTGGCATACCAAGGCATTGATGCCGGTTTGCTGCCAATCATGATAATGCTCAGGATAAGGTGCCAAAGAGACGATGCGAGTGGGCGTGTCACAGCCTGCGCCGTCATATCCCCGCCCACCGGCGCCCCGGGTCAGCATTATCTTGACGACAGCCTGTGCCTGCCCAGAAGCCAGCTGCGCCGCCTCGTCGGCAAGCAGGTCCCAGGAGTGCTCACCAAAACCAAGCCGGGCGTTGGCATGTTGCAGCCGGGCCAGATGGTCCTGCCACCAGAGTACCTTCCCTTCCCTCACCAGCATGGTGGTGAAATGACCATCACCGTATGCCAGCCCACGATCCCTGGCTGACAGTGTTTCTGTGGGTATTCCATTAATCAGCAAGGGGATCCCTCCGATAAAAAAGGCCCGATACTGCCGTATCGGGCCTTATCATTCGCCCAGAGCGAATTATACGCGTTTGAAGATCAGGGAGCCATTGGTGCCGCCAAAACCGAAGGAATTGGAGAGGGCATATTCGAAGCTGCCAGCCTTGGCAACATGCGGCACCAGATCCAGGTCGCACTCATCATCCGGCTTGTCCAGGTTGATGGTGGGAGGCACCATCTGGTCACGCAGAGAGAGCACAGTGATGATCGCCTCGATGGCGCCAGCCGCACCCAACAGGTGGCCTGTCATGGACTTGGTGGAACTGACCATCAGGGCGCTGGCATGGTCACCAAACACCTTCTTCATGCCGCGCAGCTCTGCCACATCCCCAAGGGGCGTGGAGGTACCGTGGGCATTGATGTAACCGATCTGCTCGGGTGCGATGCCAGCATCCTTGATGGCGTTCTTCATGGCGCGTGCGCCACCATCGCCGTCCGAGGGAGGGGCCGTCATGTGATAGGCATCCCCGCTCATGCCAAAGCCGACCAGCTCGGCATAGATCTTGGCGCCGCGGGCCTTGGCATGTTCATACTCTTCCAGCACCAACACGCCGGCACCGTCGCCCAGCACGAAACCGTCGCGATCCTTGTCCCAGGGGCGGCTCGCCTTCTGCGGTTCGTCATTACGTGTGGAGAGCGCCTTGGCAGCGGCAAAGCCGCCCATGCCCATGGGGGTGGAGGCTTTCTCGGCACCACCGGCAACCATCACGTCCGCATCGCCATAGGCGATCATCCGGCCAGCCATGCCGATGGCATGGGTACCCGTGGTACAGGCGGTAGTCACGGCGATGTTCGGGCCCTGCATGCCTTTCATGATGGAAAGATGACCGGACACCATATTGATGATGGTGGACGGAACGAAGAAAGGGCTCAGCTTGCGAGGGCCGCCATTGATGAGGCTGCTGTGGTTCTGCTCAATCAGACCCAGACCGCCGATACCGGAGCCGATGGCAACGCCTACCCGCTCCGCGTTCTCTTCGTTGATGATCAGGCCGGAATCTTCCAGGGCCTGAACACCCGCCGCCACGCCATACTGGATGAAGAGATCCATCTTGCGGGCTTCTTTGCGGTTGATGCCGAACTCTTCGGGGTCGAAATCCTTGACCAGGCCTGCG
Organism: Aeromonas sp. MaB10011B; assembly: GCF_017939325.1. NCBI lineage: Bacteria > Pseudomonadati > Pseudomonadota > Gammaproteobacteria > Aeromonadales > Aeromonadaceae > Aeromonas > Aeromonas sp. MaB10011B. The sequence continues at coordinate 77,829 of NZ_JAGKRK010000010.1, forward strand.
AAACGGGTTGCGAACTCGCTTGCATCAAAGTGGTCGATGAGGGAAATGCCGCTCTGCCCGTTGAGCAGGGCTTGCCAGCTGGATTCGGCAGTGTTGCCTACCGGGGAAAGCATCCCCAAGCCGGTCACCACGACTCTGCGTTTTGACACTGAGGTAGTCTCCGAGAGGTGTTTTGAAAGGGGTAAACATAAAAGAAGCGGCCCTTGGGCCGCTTCTTTCAGAACAGGAACTTATTCCTGATTAGCGGTGATGTAGTCGATAGCCGCTTGAACAGTGGTGATCTTCTCGGCTTCTTCATCAGGAATTTCGGTATCGAATTCTTCTTCCAGCGCCATTACCAGTTCAACGGTATCCAAAGAGTCAGCGCCCAGGTCGTCGACGAAGGAGGCAGCGTTCTTCACGTCTTCTTCTTTAACACCCAGTTGTTCGATGATGATTTTCTTTACGCGTTCTTCGATGTTGCTCATGACCTGAATTTTCCTTTAAAAATACGCTATTGCGTCTGGTTGGGGTAGTGTATTCAATTGACGTGAGTTTGCAAGTGACTTGCCGCTGGTCAAACCACGAAATTCGCCAAACTTCGGCGTATTATCGCAAATTTGAACAGAACTCACGACAAATTGATTACACCATGTACATCCCGCCATTAACATGCAGGGTTTCGCCGGTAATATAGGCGGCATCATCCGATGCCAAGAATACCACAGCGGCAGCAATTTCTTTCGGATCGCCCAAACGGGCAGCAGGCACCTGATTCATGATGCCGGCGCGCTGCTCTTCATTGAGCGCCTTGGTCATGTCGGTCTCGATGAAACCGGGAGCAACCGCATTCACCGTGATGCCACGAGATGCCACTTCACGGGCCAGCGACTTGGTAAAGCCAACCAGACCAGCCTTGGCAGCAGCATAGTTGACCTGACCGGCGTTGCCCATGGTGCCGACCACGGAACCGATGCTGATGATGCGACCGTTACGCTTCTTCATCATGGCACGCAATACCGGCTTACTCAGACGGTACAGGGAGGTGAGATTGGTGTCGATGATCTCGTTCCACTCGTCATCCTTCATCCGCATCAGCAGGTTGTCGCGGGTAATGCCGGCGTTGTTGATCAGGATGTCGATGTCGCCAAAACGCGCCTTGATGGCGGCGAAGACGGTTTCGATAGATTCCTGACTGGTCACGTTCAGTGCCATGCCGCAGCCTTGTTCACCCAGGTAAGCACTGATCGCCTCGGCACCGCTCTCGCTGGTCGCGGTCCCCACGACTTTGGCGCCACGAGCAGCAAACATCTCCGCAATCGCACGACCAATGCCACGGCTGGCGCCAGTGACCAACACAACCTTATCGGTAAAACTCATGACTTGCTCCTGTTTACTTGATCTGGGCCAGTGCCTGCTCGAACGAGGCGGCGTCGTTGGCGTGAATACCTTCCACTCGCGCATCGATACGCTTGGCCAGGCCGGTCAATACCTTGCCCGGGCCCATCTCGATCTCGAGGGTAACACCGTCGTTTGCCATGCACTCTACCGTTTCAGTCCAGCGAACCGGGCTGAACAGCTGACGCACCAGGGCTTGCTTGATGGCGGCAGGATCCTGCTCACAAGAGACGTCAACATTATTGATGACGGCGATGGCAGGAACCTTGATCTCGATCCCATCCAGGGCGGCGGCCAGCTTTTCTGCGGCCGGTTTCATCAGGGCGCAGTGGGAGGGCACGGAGACCGGCAGCGGCAGGGCACGCTTGGCACCTGACTCTTTCATCAGCACGTTGGCACGCTCGACCGCCTCTTTGTGGCCGGCGATGACCACCTGACCCGGAGAGTTGAAGTTGACCGGAGAAACCACCTGCCCCTGGGCCGCTTTCTCACAGTTGGCAGCGATGCTTTCGTTGTCCAGACCGATGATGGCAGCCATGGCGCCAGTGCCTTCCGGTACGGCTTCCTGCATGGCCAAACCACGCAGCTCGACCAGCTTGACGGCATCGGCAAACGCCAGCGCGCCGCTGCACACCAGGGCGGAGTATTCCCCCAGGCTGTGGCCGGCCATCACGGCAGGGGTTACCCCGCCTTGTTGTTGCCACAGGCGCCACAGCGCGACGGAGGCGGTCAACAGCGCTGGCTGGGTACGCCAGGTTTTGTTGAGATCCTCGGCCGGGCCTGCCATCACCAGGGCAAACAGGTCATAGCCCAGCACCTGGCTCGCCTCGGCGAAGGTCTCTTTAATCACTGCGTGTTGCTCGGCCAGCTCGGCCAGCATGCCGACGCTCTGGGAGCCTTGTCCCGGGAAGGCAATGGCAAATCGGGTCATCATTGATTCCTTTAAGGTAAGACGAATTCGGTAAGCGGGCGCCCGAGGACCGGGCACCGCTCGGTATCAGAGGCGAACCAGCGCAGAGCCCCAGGCAAAACCGCCGCCGAAGGCTTCCAGCAGGACCAGCTGGCCGGGTTTGATGCGACCATCGCGCACCCCTTCATCGAAGGCGATGGGCACGGAGGCCGCGGAGGTATTGCCATGACGATCCAGGGTCAGGATCACCTTGTCGAGCCCCATACCGAGTTTCTTGGCGGTGGCATTGATGATGCGGAAGTTGGCTTGATGGGGCACCAGCCAGTCCAGCTCGCTCGGCTCGACGTTGGCCGCAGCCAGGGTTTCGGTCACGATCTCGCTAAGGCGTGTCACCGCCACCTTGAAGACATCGTTGCCCTTCATGTACATGTAGGCTTCGAGCTCAGCACCCGGCATGCCGCGACGGGGCTGCGGCAGTTTGAGCAGCTCGCCATAACGGCCATCGGCATGCAGATGGGTGGAGAGGATCCCAGGAGTGTCGCTGGCACCGATGACCACGGCCCCTGCCCCATCCCCGAACAGGATGATGGTGCCGCGATCCTCGGGATCGCACATGCGTGACAGCACGTCCGCACCGACAACCAGCACGTAGCGAGCAGCGCCGGATTTGACGAACTGATCGGCGATGGCGAGAGCATATGTAAAGCCGGCACAGGCGGCGGCTACGTCAAACGCCGGGATCCCCGGTACGTCAAGCAGCCCCTGCAGTTCACAGGCAGCAGCTGGGAAGGCATTCTCTGCGCTGGTAGTGGCCAGCACTATCATGTCCAGATCGGCGGCAGTCAGACCTGCCGCATCAAGCGCACGCAAGGCCGCCTGATGAGAAAGGGTCGCGACGGTTTCGTCGGCTCCGGCGATACGGCGTTCACGGATCCCGGTGCGTTCCACGATCCATTCGTCACTGGTTTCAACCATCTGTTCAAGATCGGCGTTGGTACGAACCGAACTCGGCAGATAACTGCCAGTACCCAGAATTTTGCTATGCATAGAGTTTTATAAATCCCTGTCGGAAAAGACAGATTCAAGGCGATCTGCAATTTGCAATGGAAGTTGATGTCTGGCTTCTTGTGCGGCCAGCAGAATCGCATGACACAGAGCGCGGCGCTCGGCCCGCCCATGGCTTTTTACCACAATGCCGCGCAATCCTAACAGACTCGCGCCATTATACTGGTCGGGGTTCAGGTAAGAGAAACGCCGTTTGAACATAAATCCGGCGAGTCGACCAAGAAAACTGCGTTTTTTGCGCGGATATCCGGCCAGTTCGGCCATCATCCGCACCACCCCCTCCGCGGTCTTGAGCGCCACGTTGCCCACGAAACCGTCGCAGACGATCACGTCGCACTCGCCGCTGAAGATCCTGTCACCCTCGATAAAACCGACAAAATTCAGGGCGGAGCATTGGCGCAGCAACTCGGCGCTGTGGCGCACCAGGTCGTTGCCCTTGATCTCCTCCTCCCCTACGTTGAGCAGTGCCACTCTGGGTGAAGGTATCCCCTCCACCTTCTCTGCGACTACGGCGCCCATCACGGCAAATTGCAGCAGGGTGTCGGCATCGCAGCTCACGTTCGCACCCAGATCCAGCATCACGGTCCGCTTTCCACTCAATGTGGGCAGCGCCTTGATGAGGGCTGGCCGGTCAACACCGGGCAAGGATTTTAGCACGCACTTGGCCATGGCCATCAAGGCACCGGTGTTGCCTGCACTGACACAGGCATCGGCAGCGCCGCTCTTGACCAGATCCAGGGTCACGCGCATGGAGGAGTCTTTCAGGGTACGCAGCGCCACGATAGGCTTTTCGCCCATGCCCACGACCTGGGAGGCATGCACGAGACGAACGCGAGGGTGGTTGAGCAAGCCATGTTGCTGCAGAAGAGAGGCGGTCTGGTGTTGATCACCGACCAGAACAAGTTTTAGCTGGGGTAGAAGAGACAGTGCCTGCACGGCGGCAGGCACTGTTTCCGAGGGGCCGATATCTCCCCCCATTATGTCTAGCGCGACAGTTTGCGTAGACAAAGGCAATCCTTAAGCGATTACCTTTTTACCGCGGTAGAAACCATCGGCAGTCACGTGGTGACGACGATGAATTTCGCCACTGGTCTGATCAACAGTCAGGGCAGCGGTGGTCAGCGCATCGTGGGAACGACGCATGCCACGCTTGGCGCGGGTTTTACGGTTCTGTTGTACGGCCATGGTAGGCTAACTCCTAAAATTCACTTACGTTTGAGCGCTTCAAGAACTGCAAAGGGATTCGGCCGCTCATCAGCAGGTTCGATTTCACCCCAGGTCATCTCCATGTTTCCTCTGGGACACACATCCACCGGATGCATGGCTACCTGAGGCAACGAGAGGATGAGTTCATCCTCCAGGATTTGATGAAGATCTATCTCGCCGTTTTCGTCCAACTCAATGGGCTCATAAGCTTCCGGCAGTTCTTCCTCGTTTGTTCTTTCGAACAGCGGAGTGTAAATAAAACTAGCTTCACAAAGGTGTTCAAACGTCTCACCACAACGCTGGCAAACCAGGTCGACCTTGGCATGGGCAGTGCCTTTCATAACGGTCAACTTCTGGACATCTTTGCCAAAGTGCAGTGTGACATCCACATCACTTCGCAAGCCTTCGGTTGATTCCTCCAGCCTGGGCATCTGCGACTTTTCCACTATCCCGACATAATCGAGTAGCTTCAAGGCATTACGGACTGGATCAACCTTAACGGGCAACTTCACCTTTTGCATAGGGCGCGAATATTATAGGTCCAACAAGGGATAGTCAAAGGAAAAAGTCCTTACCGCCGATGATTTTACCTTCACAGGCCCCTGCAAGAGGAACTTGTGCTCATCGGTGGCCGATTATGCCATATCGTGCAGGATCTGGCACAGGATCCTGTTCCCCCTCTCCTGTCTGTCCACCGGATGTGCTCCTTGGTGTCTCATCAGGTGGCAGAACAGCGCGGGTCTCTCCCCAGCAGGCCTGGTGTCGCAGCCACTCTGGGCTCGGCTTCCATCAGTCTGCGTATGGCTTTGAAACTGCCCACGGCAGCCTTGATGGCAATGGGATTGACCAGCCAGCCCGGCAAGTTGTTGCCCGGGTTGGTATAGGTTTCGAGCCGAACGAGTGTGCTGCCATCCCGTTGGGGTAGCGCCTCCCACCGTCCAGCGCTTTCCTGGATCCGGAACAGCCCTGCATGCAATGGCAGGGCATTCGGCTCTGCCCACACCTCGAGAGTCAGGCCGCAATCGATGCGTCGACTCAAATGGGAGCGGGTGATGAGCTCCCTGTCTTGCACCGGCCAGGGAGACGCCAGGCGGGTATAGACCAGATCATCGTCGGGACCAGATCTGGCCAGCACCCTGACTTCACGGCTCTGGGGCAACCACTCTTCATGGCGCACCGTGTTGCGCAGTACCGTGATCAGCGCGCCAGGATCGGCATTCACGCGCATCTCCAGACGTAAGGCCTGAAAAGATGTCGGAGGATGTGGCTGGGTCCAAAGCATCACCCCCTCATCCCCCTGACGAAGTTGCCATGTCCCTGCCCAGCTGGCGATTGTGTTTGTGCTGTGGTTCCATCAGCATGCATGCTTCCCGCTAATTAGGCGAGTCCCGCTGTAGACATCTCCTGTTTGCGTGGCCCCATCTGCACAGATAGAATCAACCAATTGATTTATAAATGGATATCATCAAAACATGCAGCCTTCCTTGATCCTCGCGTCCACCTCGTCCTACCGCAAAACCTTGCTGGAAAAACTCGGTCAGCCATTTCACTGTGCTGCGCCTCAAGTCGATGAGACAGCGCGACACGGGGAGACCGCAGAAGCCCTGGTCAGCAGATTGGCATTTGCCAAGGCGAATGCCGTTGCTACTGACCGTGATCAAGGATTGATCATCGGTTCAGATCAGGTGTGCGTCTGTGACGGGCAGATCCTCGGCAAGCCCGGCACGGTGGAGAAGGCGGTCGAGCAGTTGCTGCGGGCACAAGGCAAGCGCGTCATCTTTTACACCGGGCTCTGTGTGATCAATGCTGCGAATGGCCATGCCGAGCAGCTCGTCGAGCCTTTCACCGTGTATTTTCGCTCGCTCGACGAAGCAGCCATCCGTCGCTATGTGGAGGCCGAACGTCCTCTGGATTGTGCCGGCAGCTTCAAATGCGAGGGAATGGGCATCGTCTTGTTCAAGGCGCTGGAGGGGCGCGATCCCAACGCCCTTGTCGGTCTTCCCCTGATAGGCTTGGTTGATCTCCTGGGTCGCCACGGCCTGGCTCTGCCATAACAAGAACTCTGCCATGAAAAACGGGAGCCTTGGCTCCCGTTTTTCATGGTTGTCAGCGTGGCAGCTTGGCGAGAAACGCCTCAAGCTCCGGTGACAATGGCGCTTCCACCTGCATCTCCCGGTCGTCCACCGGATGAGTAAAGGTGAGCTTCCAGGCGTGCAGGAACAAACGCTTTAGCCCCTGCCCTCGCATCTTTTCATCAAACCCGGCCTCACCATATTTGTCATCGCAGGCGATGGGATGGCCGGCGTGCTGGGTGTGGACACGGATCTGGTGAGTACGGCCAGTGATGGGACTGCACTCGACCAGTGTGGCCTCGGCAAACTGACGGGTAATCCGGAACCGGGTCTCGGAAGGTTTGCCATCGCTGCTGACCCGCACCACCCGCTCGCCGGATTGCAGATCATTTTTGCGAAGTGGCGCATTGACCACCTTGACGTGGGGTTGCCACTGGCCGCGCACCAGCGCCAGATACTGCTTGCGCATGGTCTTGACCCGCAACTGCTCGTGCAGGCTGCGCAGGGCACTGCGCTTCTTGGCAACCAGCAGCACGCCGGAGGTGTCGCGATCCAGCCGGTGCACCAGTTCGAGGAAACGGGCTTCGGGGCGCAGAGCACGCAGCCCTTCGATGACGCCAAAACTGAGGCCGCTGCCGCCGTGCACTGCCATGCCGGACGGCTTGTTTAGCACTATCATGGCGTCGTCTTCAAACAGGATCTGGCTCTCCAGACGCTGGATGCTGCCGAGGTTGGCAGAAGGCAACTCATTCTTCTCGGCCACACGCACGGGGGGCACCCGCACCTCGTCACCGGCACAAAGCTTGTATTCCGGTTTGATGCGCTTCTTGTTGACCCGCACCTCCCCTTTTCGAAGGATGCGATAAATCAGGCTCTTGGGGACGCCCTTTAACTGAGTCTTGAGAAAATTGTCGATGCGCTGCCCGTCATGCTCAGCTTCGATGGTGAGCAGCTGCACTTGTTGATGTATCTGTGTCATGGCGCGGATTTTAACACCGCCGACAGCCCTTGGCTGCATGCTTTGTTAAAAAATGGCGTCTTGCTATAAAAGTGGTTTAAATGGGATAATAAACAAGGTTTTGTCATTGTGTTCAAGCCTTGTACTAAGTGGCCAAAATGTATGCCACCCAATCCCGAAACACCGTGTATACAAGAACATGACGGTTCCCGGGTGCGAGGTACAACGCATGGAGAACACAAACAGAGCCGACGTAAATTGTCTCCACATCGGTATCCTTAATTCACGCCCTCTCGAGAAGGCTGAACCAGAGTGCCCTTAGTTTGCGCCTCATGCATACCCCAACCGGGAGGTTGCCCCAGCATGCTGAAGACCCGAGGCCGGCGCCGGCAGGACCCAGTGGAGGAATCAAAATGACAAAATAATGAGAACTCAATGAAAAGAATGCTAATCAACGCGACTCAGGAAGAGGAGTTGCGCGTAGCGCTGGTTGACGGACAACAGCTCTACGATTTGGATATTGAAAGTCCGGGACACGAGCAGAAAAAAGCGAACATTTACAAGGGCAAAATCACCCGAGTAGAACCCAGTCTCGAAGCTGCTTTTGTTGACTATGGCGCCGAACGCCACGGTTTCCTGCCGTTAAAGGAAATCGCCCGCAATTACTTCCCCTCCGGTTACTCCTATCAGGGTCGTCCCAACATCAAAGAAGTGGTCCGCGAAGGCCAGGAAGTGATTGTCCAGATCGACAAGGAAGAGCGTGGTACCAAGGGTGCAGCCCTCACCACCTTCATCAGTCTGGCTGGCAGCTACCTGGTGCTGATGCCGAACAACCCCCGTGCCGGCGGCATCTCCCGTCGCATCGAGGGTGACGAGCGGACCGAGCTGAAGGAAGCCCTGAGCGGACTGACCGTACCGGACGGCATGGGCCTCATCGTGCGCACCGCCGGTGTGGGCAAGTCCCCGGAAGAGCTGGAGTGGGATCTGAACGTTCTGCTCAATCACTGGGACTCCATCCATAAGGCGTCACAACAACGTTCCGCTCCGGTGCTCATTCACCAGGAGAGCAACGTCATCGTGCGCGCCATCCGTGACTATCTGCGTCGCGATGTGGGCGAGATCCTGATCGACAACCCGGTCATCTTCGAGCGCGCCAAGTCACATATCGAGCTGGTCCGTCCCGATTTCCTCAATCGCGTGAAGCTCTACAAGGGTGATGTCGCCCTGTTCAACCACTTCCAGATCGAGAGCCAGATCGAATCGGCCTTCCAGCGCGAAGTGCGCCTGCCCTCCGGCGGCAGCATCGTCATCGATCCGACCGAAGCACTGACCTCCATCGATATCAACTCCTCCCGCGCTACCAAGGGCGGCGATATCGAAGAGACCGCCCTGCAGACCAACCTGGAAGCGGCCGATGAGATCGCTCGCCAGCTGCGCCTGCGTGACCTAGGTGGCCTGATTGTCATCGACTTCATCGACATGACCCCGGTTCGCCATCAGCGCGAAGTGGAAAACCGTCTGCGTGAAGCGGTGCATCAGGATCGTGCCCGTATCCAGCTGGGCCGTATCTCCCGTTTCGGTCTGCTGGAGATGTCTCGCCAGCGTCTGCGTCCCTCCCTCAACGAGTCCAGCAGCCATATCTGCCCCCGTTGCCAGGGTCAGGGGGTCATCCGTGACAACGAATCCCTCGCCCTGTCCATCCTGCGTCTCATCGAAGAAGAGGCCATGAAGGACAACACCGAGCAGGTGCATGCCCAGGTGCCGGTCGATGTGGCCGCCTATCTGCTCAACGAGAAGCGTACCTCCATCGCCAATCTGGAACAGCGCAATGATGTGCGTGTCTACATCATTCCGAACCAGCATCTGGAAACCCCGCACTACGAAGTGACCCGCATCCGTCAGAACGAGATCCCAGAAGCGGCCAGCTACGAGCTCAAAACCGAGATTGCCAAGCCGGTCTACCAGCCGCGCCAAGCTCAGGTAGTCGAGCGTGAACAACCGCTGCTGCAAGGGTTTGCCCCGGCTCCTCAGCCGGTTGCGCCCGCCGCCCCGGCTCCTGTTGCGACTCCCGCTCCGGTTGCAGAACAAGTCGGCTTCTTTGGCAAGCTGGCCAAGGCCTTCTCCGGCCTGTTCGGTGCCTCCTCCGATGCGGCTCCGGCCGAGGTGAAGGCGCCTGCCGACAAACCGGCCGCCCAGCGCGAAGCTCGCAAGGATGACGGGCACCGTCACCAGCGCGATGAATCCCGCAGCCGTGGTCAACGTGGTCGTCGCGACGACAACCGCGGCAGTCGCAATGCCGAGGCCGGAGAGAAGCGTGAAGGCGCAGCCAGCCGCGAGAGCAGTGATCGCAATCGTCGCCCGCGCAAAGAGCGTGAGCCTCGTCAAGAGCGGGAACCGCGCCAGGAACGGGAACCCCGTGGCGAAGTGCGCACCGAGCAGCGCATGGAGCGTGAGCCTCGCGAACCCCGCCAAGAGCGCGAACCTCGTGCCCCGCGTCCGGCTCGTGAACCTCGCGCCCCCCGCGAACCCCGTGCCGAGGTGATCGTCGAGGCGGTTGATACCGTTGATACTGCGGTCGCCAGCGCTGAACCGCGTCAGGAAAAAGAGCAAAAAGTGGCCGAGCGCCGCGAACGTCGCCAACTGCGCAAGCAGATCCGTGTCGATGTCGCCGCGACCGACACCCCTGCCCTGCCGACTGACGAGCAAATCATCGATGTCGCCGACGTGCAAGCCGCCGCTGAGCAGCAAGAAGAGCAAGGCGAAGGTCAGCGTCGTTCCCGCCGTACCCCGCGCAATCAGCGCATCGAAGGGCAACGTCGCAAGCGCATCAACGAAGAGGCTCGTGGCCAGCGTGAAGACGAAGCACAAGGTGAAGTGCAGCTGACTACCGCGGCCCAGGCCGATGCGGCTCAGGTGAAGGTGGAAGAACCGGTTGTGCCTGTCATCACCATTCCGAGCGCAGAAGCGGTTGCAGCAGCCCTGCAGGCCTCCGCCGCTCTGACCGAGCACGTGGTGGCTGAAGCCATTGCTGAGGAAGCGGCAGAGCAAGCACTGGCAGCCCAGGCAGTGGACGCGCCCTCCACTGACGAAGTTGAACAGGCTGCGCAAGCAGACGCTGAACCCGCCGCCGAAGTGGCAGTTGTCGAACCCGAGATGGTCGAACCTATCGTCGACACCGCCTCTCATGACGAACCTGTAGCCTTGATCGACGCTGTCGAGCAGACCCAGCAAGTGGAGGCCATCCCAGAAGAGGTTGCACCGGTTGCTGAAGCGGCACCTGTCGTGATCGCTGAGGAGACGGCCACCGCCGAGGCGAAGGTCGTCGAGATGCCGGCTGCAGTGGTGCAAACCGAGCCAGCAACCAGCCCCGAAGTGAAGGTCAGCAAGGGTGCCGGTGTATTGGCCCGTGCCCGCAAGGCTTATGCCCCCATGGCAACGCCGGCTGCGGCTCCTGCCCCGACACCCCGTGAACCCGTGGAGTACGCTCCCCTGGTACGCAGCGAAGTCGTGACCTCCGGTCGCCACGGTGGCAGCACCGCTGCCAGCAACGTGGCAACCAGCCCGGCCGGTCGCCCCTGAGCAGACTCGTTAGTCTGAATAAAGAGCCACACATCGTGTGGCTCTTTTTTTATCTCTTTTTTTGGGCTGACATCGCCTTGCTCTCCCCCCTGCCCATTCTTCGATATCCGCCGCTTTCCCGATGTTCAGCGACCACACACAGTCCAAACAAGACGTGAATAACACACCAGACAGAGAATTCATCTCTGTCAAAGCATCACGACATGCTCTGCTTTGTCGACAGGGTCCGTGCATTGACAGCATATGAAGCCATTGGCAAACCGTCTGGCAGCGTTCCCCTTTGGTAGCACAGTCGGTGTGTTCAGTGGTGGCTGAGACAACCCAGGTTGAACGGGAATGCCAGACATAGGGCAACCTGTGGCGCTCTTCACTCTCATCATTTCTGGTGAGGAACATAGGCACGTTGCACACCCTCCCTTCTGCTTTACGTGCAAGCATCGGCTTGTAACAAGGCATCACACAGACAGGTCCCCTCACTGTGCACAACGAGTGGCTCAGGGATGTAGAGAAGCAAAAGAGGTGATAGATAATGTAATTCAACTTCTTGTCTGATGGCATACAACTATCACTTATTGAACTATTGCCGCATGACGTGATATTCACCAGGCAACAAAAAAGGGCCCGAAGGCCCTTGTTTCATTTCCAATGACTGTCGTCTTACCCGCCAAAGAGATGGTTGTTCAGCAGGAAGAGACCGCCGGAGAGCAGCATGGTGAGCGGCAATGTCAGCACCCAGGCCAGCAGAATGGTCTTGATGGTCTGGCTCTGCAGGCCGGACTTGTTGGCCACCATGGTCCCCGCCACCGCTGAGGAGAGAATGTGGGTGGTGGACACCGGCATCCCGGTCAGACTCGCAATCCCGATGGACGCGGCGGCCGTGATCTGGGCTGCAATGCCCTGGCTGTAGGTCATGCCGGAGGAACCGATCTTCTCCCCTACCGTGTAGACGATACGACGCCAGCCCACCATGGTGCCGCAACCGAGCGCCAGGGCGATGGACACGATGACCCAGGTCGGCGCATATTCGGCCGTGGCGGTCAGATCCTTGCGCCATTTGGCAAGATCGGTCAGCTCCTTGGCCGGCAGTGGCAACTTGGAGACCTTGCGGGCAGTGTCGTCGATGCACAGCAGCAGACGACGCACCTCGCGGCGATCCACCAGGTTCATCTCCTCGTAGGTGCGCACCTGGCCCAGACGCTTGTCGAGGGTCGCCATGGCCTGCAGGGCCTCCCCTGCCGCACAGTGACTCATCAGCTCTTCTTGGGCTTTGGCAGGCACACTGAAGTTCACCAGATGGGAAACCTGTTCCTGGTTACGCTGGTAGATCTCCATGATGCGCTGGTTGGCATCCTGGGTTCTGTCCAGATCATAGGAGCGGCTGTTCATGTCTAGCGCAAAATAAGCAGGCGCCATGCAGATCAGCACCAGCATCACCAGACCGATGCCTTTCTGGCCATCGTTGGAGCCGTGCACGAAGCTCACCCCCATTGCGGAGCAAATCAGAGTGACACGGGCCCAGAATGGTGGATGCTTCTTGCCGTCCACCAGCAGGCGCTCTTCCGGGGTCTTGTGGATCTTGCTGCCAAGCCATACGCGCTTCATGGCGAACAGCAGCAGGGCGGCAATGATGAAGCCCACGGTGGGAGAGATGATGAGAGAGAGCATGATGTCGATGGCTTTGCCGACGTTGATACCCTCTTTCAGGGGTTGATGGCTGATCAGGGCATAGGCGCCGCCTACCCCCAGGATGGAACCGATCAGGGTGTGGGAGCTGGATGCCGGAATGCCGAAGTACCAGGTTCCCAGGTTCCAGACGATGGCCGAGAACAGCAGGGAGAACACCATGATCAGACCCTGGGTAGAGTCCATGCCAAGCAGCAGATCGATGGGCAGCAGGTGAACGATGGCATAGGCCACCCCCAACCCACCCAGCATGACACCGGCGAAATTGAACAGACCGGAAGCCACCACCGCCATATGAGCCGGCATCGCCTTGGTATAGATAACCGTTGCTACCGCGTTGGCGGTATCGTGAAAGCCGTTGATGAATTCATAGGCCAGCACAAAAAAAACGGCCAATACCAAACCGATTGACCACCACAAACCCAAACCACTAAACATTTCAAACATAAAAACGAACCTGTTTATGAGTTGCGGCGGATTATGCCAGAAGGCTCGATGCGCCATACCCGTTGTTGAAATATTTCAGCAAAAAAAAAAA
>NZ_JAGKRK010000010.1:91381-153545 GCF_017939325.1 Aeromonas sp. MaB10011B
TCAACCCGCTCGGCACGTCCGTTTCCTTTTGTCAGATATAAAAGAGGGTGCCCTGGCACCCTCCTCGATAGACAAGCCGCACGGTGCGGGGGTCAATCCTGGTTGATCCGGCTGGCCACAGCCCCTTGCTGACTCTTGTATTTGGCATTTTCCCGTTTGTTGTACGGGCGAGCCGCGGTACCTGACAGCATCTCGAAGTTCAGGGCACCGATCTTCATCTTGGGACGCAGGGCCAGAGGCAACTTGCCGCCGTTGTAAAACTCCAGCACGATGCGACCTGACCAGCCCGGATCGATGCGGTGGGCGGTGACGTGCACCATGAGGCCCAGGCGCGCCAGGGAGGAGCGACCATCCAGCCAGCCGACGATATCGGCGGGCAAGGTAACCGATTCATAGGTCACCGCTAGCGCCAGCTGACCCGGGTGCAGATAGAAGGCTTCACCGTCCGGCACGTGGATCTCCTCGCTCATCACCCGCTCGATGGCATCGGCCATCTCGGCACTGGTACCGCCAAGGTCGATGTAAGGCGCGGTATGATCGCGAAACACCCGAAACTCGTTGCCCAGCAGCACATCGACGCTGACGCCGCTGATCCGCTCAACACCGGGCCGCGGCTCGATGACGATCTTGCCTTCATCCAGGTGCCGTTCGATATCGGTATCACAAAGACGCATTCTGCGACTCTCCTGACAAAAGATTCATTAAAAAAAGCCGGGCATCACCCGGCTTGTTTTCTCTCAACCAATCAACATATGGCGGATACGCGCCTTGAGCATGTCGATGGCGATGCGGTTCTTGCCGCCACGGGGCACGATCACGTCGGCATACTGCTTGGACGGGTCGATGAACTGCATGAACATGGGACGCACAGTCTTCTGATACTGCTTGAGTACGGAGTCCATGGTACGACCGCGCTCCTGCACATCGCGCACCAGACGGCGCAGCAAACAGATGTCGAGCGGGGTATCCATGAAGATGGAGGCGTCCATCAGTTCGCGCAGGCGGCTGTCGGTCAACAGCAGTATCCCTTCGAGGATGATGACACGGCGCGGTGCAAAGGTAGTGACCTCGGTCATGCGCGTGTGCTCGGTATAGGAGTACTGGGGGATGTTGACCGCCTCCCCTTGCGTCAGCTGGGTCAGATGCTGCACCAGCAGATCGTGATCCAGGGCATTGGGGTGGTCATAGTTGGTCTTGACCCGCTCTTCCATGGTCAGGTGGGTCTGATCACGGTAGTAGCAATCCTCGGTGATCACACCAATCTGACCCGCTCCCAGCTCGGCCACCAGCTCTTCATAGATGGTTTGGGCGATAAGACTCTTGCCGGACGCGGATGCACCAGCAATACCGATGATCACACAGGAATGTTGAGTATCAGACATTGAAAATACCTAAAGAGAAGAGCACTGGGGATTGTTTAAACCGATCCATTATATGAAAAAGGGGTGGCCATGCCCACCCCAAATCCGTCCCCCTTGGCCGAACGCCGATTATTCGTCCAGCGCCACCGTGTAGAGCGGAGTCGCAATCGGTTTTGCGCTGAAATAGAGCTCGGCCCCTACCCGGCGAGCCAGTTTCAGGTAAGTCTGTGACAGCTCGCCATCCGGCGTACCGAACACGGTGGGGCAGCCGTCATCCATGTGCTGGCGAATGTCGATATGCAGCGGCAACTGACCAAGCAGCGCCACGTGATACTGCTCCGCCATCTTCTGGCCACCGCCGGTACCGAACAACGGCTCGTGATGCCCGCAGGCACTGCAGACGTGGTAACTCATGTTCTCGACGATGCCAAGCACAGGCACATTGACCTTGTTGAACATGGCGATCCCCTTGCGGGCATCTGCCAGTGCCACATCCTGGGGCGTCGTGACGATCACCGCCGCCGTGGTGGGCACCTGCTGGGCCAGCGTCAGCTGGATATCGCCGGTGCCCGGGGGCATGTCCACCACCAGGTAGTCCACCTCACCCCAGCGGGTCTCGTGCAGGATCTGCCCGAGTGCCTTGCTCGCCATGGGACCGCGCCAGATGGTGGCATCCTGCTCGGCCACCAGATAACCGATGCTGTTGCTCTTGATGCCGCAGGCCATCACCGGCTCCATCAACTTGCCATCAAAGCTGACAGGGCGCTCCTTGAGGGTCCCCGTCATGGTCGGGATGGAGGGGCCATAGATGTCCGCATCCAGCAGGGCGACCCGCGCCCCCTCTTTTTGCAGCGCCAGCGCCAGGTTGACCGCGGTAGTGGACTTGCCCACCCCTCCCTTGCCGGAGGCAACCACCAGGATATTGCGGATCCCCTGCACCGCCGCCAGTTGCTGCGCGCGGGGCATGCTGGCCACGTCTATCTCCCCCGCCCAGTCGATGCGGGTCGCGCCGGTTGCGCTGCGCAGCTGCGCATCGAACTCCTCTTTGATCTGTTCAAACAGGGACTGGCCGGCAAAGGGCAGCACCAGCGTGATGGCCAGGGTCTGTTCGTGCCGCTCAACGGAACGCACAAAACCGGCCGCGACCAGATCCTTGCCCCATCCTGCCGGCTTAAATTCGGCCAGGATCTGTTTTACTGAATCAATCACCATTAACTCCCCATTATGTTGTCGTTATGCTGAGGTGAACGGTTACCGCACATAAATCAGTGGCTTGCCGACGTCATCGCGATGCCGCCAGTCAGGGCACCGGGGGCCACAACCCTAGGCAGGCCGCCCCCAATTCGGGTAACATGCACGGCACTGTATCATCCCAACAGGCACATAAAGAACGTATTATGGCAACTGATCCTCGTAGAATGCTGGTAACCTGCGCCCTCCCCTATGCCAACGGCTCCATCCATCTCGGCCACATGCTGGAACACATCCAGGCCGATATCTGGGTTCGTTATCAGCGAATGCGTGGCCATCAGGTGCATTTCGTCTGTGCCGACGATGCCCACGGTACGCCCATCATGCTCAAGGCTCAGCAGATGGGGATCTCGCCGGAAGAGATGATTGCCGCCGTCTCCCAGGAGCACCAGGGGGATTTTGCCGGTTTCAACATCAGCTTCGACAACTACCACTCCACCCACAGCGACGAGAACCGCGAGCTGGCGGGCGTGATCTATGGCCGCCTCAAAGAGTCCGGCAAAATCAAGATCCGTACCATCTCCCAACTGTTCGATCCGGAAAAATCCATGTTCCTGCCGGATCGCTTCGTCAAGGGCACCTGCCCCAAGTGCAAGTCCCCCGATCAGTACGGTGACAACTGCGACGCGTGCGGCGCCACCTACAGCCCGACCGAGCTGATTGATCCGAAATCCGCCGTCTCCGGTGCGACCCCGGTGATGAAGGACTCCGAGCACTACTTCTTCGACCTGCCCCAGTTCGAAGCCTGGCTCGCCGACTGGGTACGCGGCTCCGGCGCCATCCAGGAAGAGATGGCCAACAAGATGCAAGAGTGGTTCGAAAGCGGCCTGCAGCAGTGGGACATCACCCGTGATGCCCCCTACTTCGGCTTCGAAATTCCCGGTGCCCCCGGCAAGTACTTCTATGTCTGGCTGGACGCCCCCATCGGCTACATGGCGTCGTTCAAGAACCTGTGCAACAAGCGCGGCGACATCGACTTCGACAACTACTGGAAAGCGGACTCCGACGCCGAGCTCTATCACTTCATCGGCAAGGACATCGCCTACTTCCACTGCCTGTTCTGGCCGGCCATGCTTGAAGGCGCGAACTTCCGCAAGCCGACCAAGGTCAACGTACACGGCTATGTGACCGTCAACGGCGCCAAGATGTCCAAGTCTAAGGGCACCTTCATCAAGGCGTCCACCTATCTCAAGCACCTGGATCCGGAGTGCCTGCGTTACTACTACGCCGCCAAGCTCAACAGCCGCATCGACGATCTGGACTTGAACCTCGAAGACTTCGTCTCCCGCGTCAACGCCGACGTGGTCAACAAGCTGGTCAACCTGGCCTCTCGCAACGCCGGCTTTATCGCCAAGCGTTTTGACGGCAAGCTGGCCGCCACCTGCGCCGAGCCCGCACTCTACGCCGAGTTTGCCAACGCCAGCGCCAGCATCGCCGAAGCCTATGAAGCGCGCGAATTCAGCCGCGCCATCCGCGAGATCATGGCCCTGGCCGACAAGGCCAACCGCTATGTGGACGACAAGGCTCCCTGGGTCATCGCCAAGCAGGAAGGGGCGGATGCCGAGCTGCAAGCCGTCTGCTCCGTCGGCATCAACCTGTTCCGCGTGCTGATGGCCTACTTGAAGCCCGTCATGCCGCAACTGGCCGAGCGCGCCGAAGCCTTCCTTGGCGAGACCCTGACCTGGGACGGCATCGCCGCCCCTCTGGTCGACCACGGCGTCGCCCCCTTCAAGGCCCTCTTCTCCCGCATCGAGTCCGCCAAGGTGGATGCCATGGTGGAAGCGTCCAAGGAAGACCTCGCCAAGGAGCAGAGCAAGAAGCCGGCAGGCCCCCTGGTGGACGATCCCATCAGCGAGACCATCACCTACGACGACTTTGCCAAGATTGACCTGCGGGTGGCGCTGATCAAGAAAGCCGAAGCGGTGCCGGAAGCCGAGAAGCTGCTGAAGTTGCAGCTGGATATCGGCGGCGAAACCCGTCAGGTCTTTGCCGGTATCAAGTCCGCCTACAACCCGGAAGATCTGGAAGGCAAGCTGACCGTGATGGTGGCCAACCTGGCCCCGCGCAAGATGCGCTTTGGCATGTCCGAAGGTATGGTGCTGGCGGCAGGTCCGGGCGGCAAGGATCTCTGGATCCTCGAGCCCCAGGAAGGTGCCCAGCCGGGCATGCGCGTGAAGTAATACGCCCCTTCCCGGACAGTCCCAATGAAAAGAGAGGCCAATGGCCTCTCTTTTTTTACCTTGTGGGGTGCTTACTGCCCGCTCTGCAGCAATGCCATGCGAAGGCCGACCAGCTCCGCCTGATGGCAATCCAGTTGCAGTAGTTGGCAGCGGATCTCTGTTTTCAGGGCTCGCCGTTGCTGGCCCCGCCCCGTTTCGCCCCCAAGGCGTCTGAGCCATTGGCGCCTGTCCTGCAATTGCCCAAGCCGCTCCTGCCAGCTCACCAGCATGGACAACCAGGCCGGATCCCCTCCCCCCTGTGCCGTCAGCAGCTCCATCCCGTAGCGCGCCTGTTTCAGCACCAGACGCAGCCGGTGCCAGCACCGAAGTTTCGCCCTGATGCCCACAGGAAGGGAGGTGGTCTTCGCCAGTGCATCCGACAGTGACAGCGCCAGATGCAGCTGAAACAGCGGCAAGAGATCGACACCGACGGGCACCTCTTCCAGTCGGGCCAGCCAACGGGCAAGCAGGCCGGTCAACAGGGGGACCCGTGGCAAGCGGTTCTGCCGAAGCGAACCACCATGATGCTGCGCATAGACCTGGGCATCGCGCAGGGCGGAGAGCGTGCCGACGGCACGGGTCAATCGCCGCTCCAGCTCGGGCTCATGAATGAGGGGTCGCCACAGGGCGAGCAGCGCCAGCAGGCGGCGGGCCGCTATCCGGTAGGCATGCACCTCTTCCATCCCCTTGTTCTGGCGCAGTGCCAGGGTCGCCCCCCGATATTGCCCAACGAGCCGGTTGGCCTGCGCAATCCCGCTCTCCCCCATGACCCCTCCCGGCTAGTTGGTATGAAAACCGGTTCCGGTGGGTGGCAACGCCTGGGTGCACTCCATTCGGGTGACGGTGGCGGTTCGAGGCCCGTGCTCAAGCCAGCC
Organism: Aeromonas sp. MaB10011B; assembly: GCF_017939325.1. Taxonomy (NCBI): domain Bacteria; kingdom Pseudomonadati; phylum Pseudomonadota; class Gammaproteobacteria; order Aeromonadales; family Aeromonadaceae; genus Aeromonas; species Aeromonas sp. MaB10011B. The sequence continues at coordinate 97,088 of NZ_JAGKRK010000010.1, forward strand.
CAGCATCATCTGTACCTTCTGTTCGGGACCGGCAATCAGGATCTCCACCGAGCCATCTTCCAGGTTGTAGGCATGCCCCCGCAGCCCCAGTTGCAGCGCCCGCTCCCGGGTGAAGTAGCGAAATCCCACCCCCTGAACCTGACCCCACACCCGCACGACAAACGATTGCTCTCCCATTTATCACACCTTTCTCTTAAGTAATTTTTCCCCGGGGCGATAATGAGCGCGACACTCTCTTCCCCTTGCAGGACGCAATACCATTATGAAAGAAGTAAAGTTTCGGTGGGTTGACCGTTATCTCATTCACCTCACGATCAGCGAGAAATTTCTTATCACCTTCTGGTGCCCCCTGGTGTTCATCGCCTTCCTCACCTGGTATCTGCTGGCCGACGGCCATGATCAGGCGATGCAGCTCAGAGTGGATCAGCTAAAAGGGCGGGTCGAGACCACGGCCCAGCTGGTGAGCCAGCAGCCGACCCTTACCCTGCCCGCGGATCTCGTACTCACGCCTGGCGCCGCCACCGGCCTTAGCCAGCAGGGAGACATCTATCGCTATGGCGCCAGCGCAGGTCAGGCGGGCGTCGTCTCCGGCACCCTGGATATGAGTCACTACGCCCTCTGGGATGGTCAGGGCACCACGCTCACCATCATCGCGGTGCTGGCCGCCCTGCTGGCCCTCATCACCCACTATCTGATGACCTTTGTCTCGGGGGCGCTCTACTCCACCAACAAGGCATTGCAGACGGTAGCGAACGGCGATCTCACCTTCCGGCTCAACTTCTTCCCGGTGCGGGACGAGTTCTCCATTCTGGCGGGCAGCATCGACACCTTCACCGACCGCCAGCACAAGATAGTGCAACTGGTGGAAGAGTCCGCCGATGCCCTTACCCTGGCCGCCGACGAATTTCGCGAGCATGCCAGCGACGGCGAGCAGCTTGCCCGCGCCCAGCGCCAGCACATGGACTCCCTTGCCGCCGCCATGGAGCAGATGTCCGCCGCCATCCGGGAAGTTGCCCGCAACGCCAACGACACCCTGCTGCAAACCCGCCAGTCCAGCGACGAGGCGACTCACGGGGCACAACGGGTGGCACGCACCATCACCGCCATCCGCACCCTGGCAGACGAGATTGGCAATGCCTCGGGCGCGGTCGAGCGGCTGACTCACAACGCCAATCGCATCAACGAAGTGGTCAACGTCATCAACGCCATCTCCCAGCAAACCAACCTGCTGGCCCTCAACGCCGCCATCGAGGCGGCCCGCGCCGGTGAACAGGGACGCGGCTTTGCGGTGGTGGCCGACGAGGTGCGCACCCTCGCCAGCCGCACCCAGCAGGCGACCGTGGAGATCCAGCAGATGATCGAGGAGCTCCAAGCAGGGACCGGGGCGCTGAACGACATCATGGAGAAGACGGTGGGGCGCGCGGCCGACAGCCAGCAGCTCATCACCGAAGTGGGCATGGACATCGAGCGGCTCAGCAACCACAGCGATGCGGTGCTGGAGATGAGCACCCAGATCGCCACCTCCAGCGAAGAGCAGAGTTCGGTGGCCGAGGAGATCACCCGCAACCTCGACAAGGTGCGCCACGAGGCAAGCCGGGTGGAGGAGTCCGCCAGCGCGGCGGTCGCCGGCACCACCGGCCTCAAGGGAACCGCCAGCGAACTCGGTCAGGCGCTCACCGGCCTGCGGATCTGACCACTCCGGCAGGCCATCGTCCAGATGGCCTGCCATGTCTGGGCCAGGCGCTGGGGACGCGCGAAACAGCCCGTCCAACCCTGACCGCGTGTGGATGCACGGATCCCGGTAGACGCGGCTTGCGTGCCTACCCTCACAGCCCCTACTATATGCCCCCTTCTTTTCTACCATCGGCAACTACCCATGAGCGCTTCCATCTATCTCGTCAAAGGCCGCGAAAAATCCCTGCTGCGTCGCCACCCCTGGATCTTCTCCAAGGGCATTGAGCGGGTGCAGGGCAACCCCGTTGACGGCGATACCGTCGAGATCTTCACCCATGACGGCAAATGGCTCGCCCGTGGTGCCTGGTCCGGCAGCTCCCAGATCCGTGCCCGGGTCTGGACCTTCGACAAGGATGAGAGCGTCGATCTCGACTTCTTCATCCGTCGCCTCAAATATGCGCAGGAGTCCCGTGACGGGCTCATCAAGCGTCAGGGCCTCACCGGCTATCGCCTCTGCGCCGCCGAATCCGACGGTCTGCCGGGCCTGACCATCGACCGCTACGCCGACTTCCTGGTGTGCCAGATTCTCTCTGCCGGCGCCGAGTTCCAGCGCGAGCTGATCACGCAAGCGCTGCGTACCCTCTACCCCGAGTGCAGCATCTATGAGCGCTCTGACGTGGCCGTGCGCAAGAAGGAAGGGCTGAAGGAGCGCACCGGCGTCATCCATGGCGAGACCCCGACCGACCCCGTGGTCATCGAGGAGAATGGCGGCGTCAAGATCCTGGTAGATATTCGTAACGGTCACAAGACGGGTTTTTATCTGGATCAGCGGGACAACCGCCTTGCCGCAGCGAAATACACTGAAGGCAAGCGGGTGCTCAACTGCTTCTGCTACACCGGCGGTTTCGGGGTCTATGCCCTCCAGGGCGGTGCCAAGGAGGTAGTCAACGTCGATCTCTCCCAGAATGCGCTGGACATCGCCCGCCAGAACGCCGAACTGAACGGTCTCGATACCAGCAACACCCAGTTCGTGCGTCACGACGTCTTCAAGCTCTTGCGCGAATATCGCGAGAAGGGCGAGAAGTTCGATGTCATCGTGCTGGACCCACCCAAGTTTGCCGAGAGCAAGGCCCAGCTGCTGGGCGCCTGCCGCGGCTACAAGGACATCAACATGCTGGCGTTCCAGCTGCTGGCGCCGGGTGGCGTGCTCTTGACCTACTCCTGCTCCGGCCTGATGGAGCAGAGCCTGTTCCAGAAGATAGTGGCCGATGCAGCGCTCGATGCCGGCCGCGATGCCCAGATCCTGGAACTCCTGTCCCAGGCATCCGATCACCCCATCGGCACCGCCTATCCGGAAGGCTTCTACCTCAAGGGGCTGGTGGTGCGCGCCCGCTAAGCCGAGCAGACCAGCGCTGCCCCCCTTGTCCCCGGTTTCATTTCAGATCCCGGCCAGGGCTGGGTCTGGCAAGCCATCAAAAAGCCCGCGATCAAAGCGGGCTTTTTTCATGCGGCCGCCAAAGAGATAACCTCCCCCCGACTTTGCCACCAACAGCGATTGCTGCCCCCATCCCTCCTCTTCGACTGACGACAGCCATCCTCAATCAAGAGTTGCCGCATCGTTAACCCGATTCTCATCTCTCTTTCACTACACAACCCACCAACAGAGACATTCCCGGCATTTGCTTTATGCAAAATCATGAAATATTACGCATCAATATTAAAAAATCCTCGGGGAAATATCAGCCATAAACGCATACCCACTCATTTGAATGAAAATTGCTGTTTTCCCCTGCAATGGATCACGCCATGCCCCTGTCCGCCTCGCACATTGCCTGGGGCGACAATACTCGCCCACCACAAGTCATCCCGCTCAATCACGCGCCGGCGCGCCCAGCGGGAAGTAGTGTCGAAATGGCCTCGCCTCCTCCACCACCCGCACGATGGAGGGATGATTGAGCAGACGGGCGCGATAGGCACGCAGGCGGCCATAGCCAGCCGAGATATCGTGGGCCCAGTCGGCGTAGAAGAGCGAGGGGGCGGCGGCGCAATCGGCCAGCGTGAAGTCTGCGCCGGCAATCCAGTGGCGTCCTTCCAGTCGCTGATCAAGCCAGGGGTAGATCTGATTGAGCAGCTCGCGGGCCTCCGCTACGCCATAGCGGTCGCGATCAGCGGCCGGGCGCAGCGCATCCAGCACCACTTTTTGCATCGGCGTCATCACATAGTTGTCGAAGATGCGATCCAGCATATGCACCTCCAGACCCGCATCGCCGGGCGGGATCAGGCTGACGGGGCCCGGATGGTACGCCTGCAGATGGGCGACGATGGTGCTGCTCTCGAGAATGCAGCGACCGTCATCCAGCAACACCGGGAAGCGCTTGAGTGGCCAAAGGGCGGCAAGTTCGGCGCTGGCCGCCGGCTCTTCGAGGTTCCGGTATTCGAACAGGGTGGCATTCTCGTAGAGAGCGATCAGCACTTTCTGGCTGTAGGACGAAAAGGGTGGGCATAGAGTTTCATGGGGATGTTCCTGACGCTCAGAGGGATGACTTCCCTAGTCTAGATCCCCTCTCTATTTTCGATGCGTCCCTATCCCATGCTGGTTTTGGGATGATAAACGCCCATTCATGACGGCAATAACACCCGTATGGATCTCTTTTAGGTAGGGTGATCCCGCCTGTGGCCGCCAAGCCGGGGCAGCCGACTCATCAGGGTTGATGAGCGGCACCACAACAAAAATTGATGTCAGGCCAAGCTGAACATCATCAAGGATCCCGTCATGAATCAATCATTGCCGCTGTTGACGCCGCTGCGGGGCATCGCTGCCCTGATGGTGGTGCTGTTCCACGCCCGCTTGCTACTCTTCCCCCAGTGGATGGAGTCGATCGCCGGCCACACCCGACTCATCGAGAACGGCTACCTCTGGGTCGATCTCTTCTTTATCTTGAGCGGGCTGGTGCTGGCCCATGTCTATGGGGAGGCCTTCGCCCGCACGCCCCGCACCATTGGTTATGGCCGCTTCCTCTGGCTGCGGCTGACCCGGGTGTATCCCCTCTACCTGGTGACCCTGCTGCTGCTGGTTGGCTGGGAGCTCTACAAGGCCCACCACGGGATTGGCTTCTACGCCGGCCCCCTGTTCAAGATGTGGGAGTGGGAGGGGATGCCTCCTTTTGGTTCCCCCTTCACCCCCGCCGAGGCACTGCCAAGCGCCTTCCTGCTGCTGCAGGTGGTAACGGATCACGGATTGACCTGGAACTTCGCTGCCTGGTCGCTCAGCGTGGAGTGGATAAGTTATCTGCTGTTTCCATTGCTCATTCCCCTCGCCGTCACCCGCAGCCGCTGGAGCAACCTCGCCCCCTTGCTGGCCTTGACGGTGCTGGCCTATATCGTGCACAGCCGGGGTACCCTGGATGTCACCAGCGGCGCGCTGGCCATCGGGCGCGGGGTGAGTGAATTCGTGCTCGGCCTCTGGCTGCTGCCCAAGGTGAAGGCTGCCCGCCAGTGGCCCATGATGCAGCAAGATCTGCCGCTGCTGCTCGCCTTTCTGCTCCCCTTCGCACTGATGCAGTTCACCATGACGCCGTTGTTGACCCTGCTACTGATCAGCGCCTACGTGTTGCTGATCTGGATTGCCGCCGCCCAAGGGGAGCGCCAGAGCCCGCTGCTGCGCCTCCTGGACAACCGCTTCACCAACTGGCTGGGGGATCTCTCCTACTCCATCTACCTGCTCCACGCCCTGGTGTTGCTCACCGGCTGCGAGCTTGTCCACTCTCTGGCGCCGGGGCTCACCGCGTGGTGGTACGCCCAGACCAACCCCTTGCTGGGGGTGCTGGCCACCCTGTTGATGCTCGCCGTGCTGATCGGGCTCTCGGCGCTGAGCTACACCCTGCTGGAGCGGCCGCTGCAACGGCGACTGCGCCGGCTAGGCAAGGCGCCCCAACCAGTGATGGAGCAAGCTGGCTAGTTTCCGTCGCCACATGCTGCCCCGATGCAAGACCGGCACGCCGTCGGGGCGGCTCAAAGTGGGACTAGCCTGAGCAAGGCGAAGAGTACGGCTCTTTTTGAACCCGACAATCCCCTTCGCTTTGTGTCAATTCCAGTTCGAATCAAGAGGGCCATCTGTGGCATAATGGCCCGTCCTGTGGTCCTCGGCGGGGCTTCGCCGGCGCATCCTTGCCCTCCTCCCGTCCTGCCAGGCAGCCTGACATCACTGTGTTCACAGGCCGCCAGGGCCACCCTATTTTTGCGCGCACATTTGACGGTGCCACAGCAGTTATTGGCACACGCAAGTCTGCCCACACAAGGGGAAAGCATGTCTTCCATTCGTCTGACCCAATACAGCCACGGCGCTGGCTGCGGTTGCAAAATCTCCCCCAAGGTGCTCGACACCATCTTGAAGAGCCAGATCCCGGGCTTTGACGACCCCACCCTGGTGGTCGGCAACAGCAGCAAAGATGACGCCGCCGTGGTCGATATCGGCAACGGCCAGGGCATCGTCTCCACCACCGACTTCTTCATGCCCATCGTCGACGATCCCTTCACCTTCGGTCGCATCGCCGCCACCAATGCCATCAGCGACATCTATGCCATGGGCGGCAAGCCCATCGTCGCCATCGCCATCCTCGGCTGGCCCATCAACATGCTGGCGCCGGAAGTGGCCCAGCAGGTGATCGACGGCGGCCGCCAGGTGTGCCACGAGGCGGGGATCTCGCTCGCCGGTGGCCACAGCATCGACGCCCCCGAGCCCATCTTCGGTCTTGCGGTGACAGGTATCGTGCCACTCGACGCCATCAAGCAGAATGACACCGCCCAGGTGGGCGACACCCTCTATCTGACCAAACCGCTTGGCATCGGCATCCTCACCACAGCTCAGAAGAAGGGCAAGCTCAAGCCCGAGCATGAACAACTGGCCCCGGATGCCATGTGCACCCTCAACAAGATTGGCCAGCGCTTCGCCGCCTTACCCGGCGTGCACGCCATGACCGACGTGACCGGTTTTGGACTGGCAGGCCACCTGCTGGAGATGTGCGAAGGTTCCGGCGTCAGTGCCCGTCTGGACTTCAAGACGCTGCCGCTGCTGGACGAGGTGGATTATTACCTGAGTGAGGGCTGCGTACCGGGCGGTACCCTGCGCAACTTCGACTCCTATGGTGACAAGCTGGGCACCATGGATGATCGCACCCGCAACATCCTGTGCGACCCGCAGACCAGCGGCGGCCTGCTGGTAGCCGTCGGTAAAGAAAGTGAAGCCGAGCTCCTTGCCATTGCCGCACAGGCAGGGCTGACCCTCTCTCCCATCGGCCAGTTGCAGGCCCGCACCGGCAACCAGTTCATCGAGGTTGTCCAATGAGTGCCCTGCCACTGGCCACGGATTACGCCCGGATCTTTCTGGATGAGGTTCCACTCATCGATCTGCGCGCCCCCGTCGAGTTCAAGGAAGGGGCCTTTCCCACCGCCGTCAGCCTGCCGCTGATGACTGACGAGGAACGTGCCCGGGTCGGTACCTGTTACAAGCAGGAGGGACAGGCCGCAGCCATCACCCTAGGCCATCAACTGGTAGGTGGCGCGGTGCGCGCCGCGCGCATGGAAGGCTGGCTGGCCAGGTTGCGCCAGCAACCCGACGCCCTGCTCTACTGTTTTCGCGGCGGCCTGCGCTCGCAAACCGTACAACAGTGGCTGGCCGAGGCCGGCGTCACCCGCCCCCGGGTCGCGGGCGGCTACAAGGCGCTGCGCCACTTTCTCATCGACACCCAGGCGAAGGCCAGTGCAGAGTGCGACTGGACCGTGCTGACCGGCATGACCGGCTCCGGCAAGACCCACATGCTGGCGCACATCACCCAAGCGGTGGATCTGGAAGGGCACGCCCGTCACAGGGGGTCGTCGTTTGGCCAACTGCCGGGTGGGCAACCCGGCAACATCGACTTCGAAAATCGGCTTGCCATCGAGCTGCTTCAGCGTCGCAACCGGGGGGAGTCACAGTTTGTACTGGAAGACGAGAGCCGCCTCATCGGTCGCTGCGCCCTGCCACTCAACCTTTATGAGGCCATGTGCCGGGCTCCTCTGGTGGTGGTGGAGGTGCCGCAGGAGGCTCGGGCCGAGCAGATCCGCACCGATTACGTGCAGGATCTCTGGCTGCGCTATCTGGAGTTCCATGGGCCAGATGCAGGCTGGCCGCTGTTTGCCGGCTACCTCACCGACGCCATGGCCAGGCTCAAGCGCCGACTCGGTGACAAGGATTATCGCGAACTCGATGGGCTGTTGCAGGCCGCCCTCAGGGAACAGGCCCAGAGCGGGGACACCCGCGCCCATCTGGTCTGGATCAGACTGCTGCTGACTCGCTACTATGACCCCATGTACCGCTATCAGCTGGACAACAAGCGCGAGCGGATCCTGTTTCGTGGTGACAAGGAGGCCTGCCTCGCCTTCTTCGCCAAACGCTCCCCCCTTCAGACCCCTCAGGAGAGTCCCACATGTTGAAGTTCGAGGTGATCCCGGTCACCCAGTTCGCCCAGAATTGTTCCCTCATCTGGTGTGACGAGACCCGCCAGGCGGCGTTGATCGATCCCGGTGGCGAGGCGGACAAACTGCTGGCCGCCATCGCCAGGCACGAGCTGCGGCTGGTGAAGATCATCCTGACCCATGGCCACCTGGATCACGTGGGGGCCGCCGCCGAGCTGCGTACTCGCACCGGCGTCAGCATTGTCGGCCCCCACCGGGAAGATGCCTTCTGGCTCGACATCCTGCCCCAGCAGAGCCAGATGTTCGGCTTTGCCCATACCCCGGCCTTCACCCCGGATGGCTGGCTCGCCCAGGGGGACAAGGTTCAGCTTGGAAATTGCGAGCTGGAGGTCTATTTCTGCCCGGGCCACACCCCGGGTCATGTCGTGCTGCTCAGCCAGGCCGAGCGCCTGGCCTGGGTGGGGGACGTGCTCTTTGCCGGCAGCATAGGCCGTACCGACTTCCCGCGCGGAGATCACGCCACCCTGATCCGCTCGATCACCGAGACCCTGCTGCCGCTCGGGGATGACATCGTCTTCATCCCGGGCCATGGTCCCAGCTCCACCTTCGGTCGCGAGAAGGCCAGCAATCCCTATCTGACAGCGCCCATCTGGTAATCCCCCCGCGCCTCGCGGGCATCCCATTGAGCCTTGAGGCGCAAGATCTCCGGCATGATCTCGAGAAAACGGGCGAGCAGCCGGGGATCGAAGTGCTGGCCGGCACCATCACGCATGGTGGCCAGCACCCTGTCCAGAGGCCAGGGCTCCTTGTAGGGACGACGCACGCTCAGGGCATCAAACACATCGGCAATGGCCACGATCCGCGACGCCTCGGGGATCCCCTCGCCGGTCTCGCCGGCGGGATAACCCGAGCCGTCCCATTTCTCGTGGTGATGCAGGGCAATTTCCGCCGCCATGCGAAAGATGGGGGCATCGGATCGCCTCAGGATCTCGTAACCGATGCGCGGGTGACTGCGCATGATGACCCACTCCTCCTCGGTGAGGGGACCGGGCTTCTTGAGGATGTGATCGGGGATACCAATCTTGCCCATGTCGTGCATGGGGGCCGCCAGCTCCAGCAGATCCGACTGCTCCGGGCTCCAGCCCGCCGCATCGGCCAGGGCCCGGGCGTAAGCGGCCATGCGCCAGATATGTACCCCGGTGTCGGTGTCGTTGTAGTGACCCGCCTCGCTCAGCATGACGATGGCGGTGCGATAGCTGCACTCAAGCTGATCGAGGCGCACCAGGGAGAGGTGATTGCGCACCCGGGCACGCACCGTGCTCGGGCAGACCGGCTTGTAGATGTAATCCACTCCGCCCGCCTCAAACCCCTGGCTCTCGCTGTCTGCGTTGTCGCTCGCGGTGATAAAGAGTACCGGGATCCCCGCGTGGGCCGGATCGGCCTTGAGCCGGCGGCACACCTCGTAGCCATCCATGTCGGGCATGCGCACGTCAAGCAGGATCAGGGCCGGCTCGTGGCGCCCCACGGCGGCCAGCCCCTCCTCTCCCCCCTTGGCAAAGAAGAGGTTGTACTCCTCCTTGAGGATTTGCCGCAGCAGCCCAAGGTTGCTCGGCTCGTCGTCGATGATCAGCACTCGCGGTCGATTCATGGCGCAGGTTCCTCCCGATCCTCCAGATAATCCTCCAGCTTGCGGGTGGCGAACGGAATATCGAACAGCTCCAGGGCCGCACTTATCTCGCTCACCAGCTCGCAAGGCAGGTAACTCCTGGCCTGACTCAGCGCCGGCTCAATCAGATCCAGATCCTCGCTCACCAGGGCCTGATGCAGGGCGTGCAGGCAGACCTCCCGCGCTTCCCCCTGGGCCAGCGGGGAGCTGACCGCGCCCGGCTCGCGCCCGGCATAGGTATCGATGGCATGTTGTGCCTGCTCCAGCGCTTCGAGGAAGGGGGCGATGAGCTGACTGGTGTCCCCCCCCTGCTCGATGGCCTCGTTCAGCTCGGCGCTGATGCGCGCCACATCGGTGAGCGACAGACTGCCCGCCACCCCCTTTATCTTGTGCGTCAGGCTTGCGGCCGCATCGGTCTCGTGCTGGGCGATGTAGTCCGGCAACACGGTGCCGACCGTCATGTAGTCATCGCGAAAACGGCGCAGGTACTTGAGATAGACCGAGGCTTCACCCCAGTTGCGAAGTCCGGTATCGATATCGATGCCGGCCACCGGCTCCTGGGCGCGTGGCTCGTCGCTCACGGTGAGCGGCAGGACGCAGTCCGGCAGATAGCGCAGCAAGGTCGCGATGAGCTGCTCCACATCGAGCGGCTTGGCGATGAAGTCGTTCATGCCAGAGGCCAGCGCCGCTTCGCGCTGATCCTTGAAGATGGTGCAGCGCCTGCTCACCGGACTCCACCACCCGAGACTCCCAACCGAGGGAACCCACCGTCATCGACAGGGCGTCACGGGTCACCTGATTGTCGTCGGCGATGAGCAGCGAGATGTGCTGCAGACGCTCGTTCAGGGCCTCGGGCCGCTCCACCTGCTCCAGCCGGACGCGGAACCAGAACTCACTCCCCTTGCCCAGTTCGCTGGTGACACCGATATCCCCCCCATCAGGTTCACCAGGCGGCGACTGATGGTCAGACCGAGCCCGGTCCCCCCGAAACGGCGGCTGTTGGAGGAGTCTGCCTGGGAGAAAGCATTGAAAATATTGGCCTGCTGCTCGGGGGGAATGCCGATCCCGGTGTCGCGCACCCGAAACAGCAAGGTGGCCATGCCCTCTTGCTCTGCTTCCAGCTCGACCTTGACCTCCACCTCCCCGCGCTCGGTAAACTTGATGGCATTGCCGGTCAGGTTGAGCAGCACCTGCTCGAGGCGCAGGGCATCCCCAATCAGATGGGAAACCTGCTCGGGAGCGCTGCTCACCACCAGTTCCAGGTGCTTCTGGCCAACGCAGGTGGACATGATGGCCGCCACGTGATCGAGCACCTCTTCCAGACTGAATGGCACCCGCTCAAGCTCGAGCCGGCCCGACTCAATCTTGGAAAAATCGAGAATGTCGTTGATGATCCCGAGCAGCGCCTGCCCGGCCTGGTGGATTTTGCGCACCAGGACATGCTGGCCATCGTCGAGCCCTCCCTGCTCGAGCAGGTAAGTCAGCCCCATGATGGCGTTCATGGGGGTGCGGATCTCGTGGCTCATGTTGGCGATGAAATCCCCTTTGACCTGTGCCAGCCTGGCTGCCTCCTGCTGGGCCAGCTGCTCCCTGTGCCTGCTGCGCACCAATGCGGCCACCCCGGCACCAAACAACAGCAGCAGCATCGCGCAAGTGGCCGAGATGATCCCCCAGATATGAGTGCGAATGGCCAGCAGCTCGCTGCGCGGCACCAGGGAAGCGGCTTTCCAGATCAGCTGATCATGATTCTGTGCCGGGTACAGAGTGGTCCAGCTCCACAGTCCGTCGGCAGACTCCATCTGGCCGTTTGATGCGCCCCAGAACGCCTGCCAGGCCTGGGGGGACGTGTGCTTCAGGGTGAGATCCGGATGTTCGAGCATGAAGCCCCATTCCTGGGATGGGTCCGGGCTGTGCAGCCAATATCCGTCCTGGTTGAACAGCATGGTGTGATCGGCCGCCTTGCCGCTGCTGTCGGCAAACTCCTTGAGCATACGGGCGGCCTGCACGTTGATAAGCAGCAGACCAAGATCTCGTCCCCCAAGGCGCATACGCTTGGCAATGCGGATCATGGGGTTGAAGGGACGTTCGATCACGCCGTGTTCAACGTTGAGATCGAGCGGCGAGACGTAGACCCGCTCCCAGGGCAGCGCCATGGCGTCGCGAAAATAGTAACGTTCCCCCTTGTTCTGCAACTGGTCGTCCGTCACACGCCACACACGCTGTCCCTGACGATCGATGCGCACCAACTCCATGCCATCCGGGGCAAGCCAACGCACCTGGGCATAGTCGGGATTACGGTTCATCAGGATGGTGAACTGGACGGCCAGGGTGTCACGGTCATTGCGAGCCGCCGCCTCGAGCAGAATGGGCTCTTCCGACATGCTGCGCACATGACGCAGCGGCACCGCCAGCTCACCGTCAAGGCGGCCGCTGGCAAGCGCCAGGAAGGTGCTCTAATCGCTGCGAACGCGGTAGAGCTCGCGCTCGATCAGTGCATTGCCCAGCAGATAGCCCCCCGCCAGGACCAACAGCAGAATAGGTGAAAACAGCAGGAAATATGTCCGTACGATTCCCTTCAAAACGGTCAACATCACCCCGAAAAATGGATTTGTTCGAGCACCTTGTGGACATCAGAGCATCACAACACGTGACCTGCTGTCAATCATGCCTACAAGTAAAGACCAATAGTGCTGTTTGAGTATTTTATTTTCCCGGCAAAAATGCTGTAAAAACAAAGAGGCCACCCGATTGGGTGGCCTCTTCACAGGAACATTCGTTGTCGATTAGACGCGAACGAAGTCCAGGTGAACCAGCTTGTAGCGAACCGGGTGACGCTGGATAGCCTTCACGTTCACCTTCACTTCTTCGCCGTTGATGACCAGGGTCAGCTCGGAGGAGTAGAACTCCGGCTTCTCTTGGGCCAGGATCAGCTTCTTGTGGTCCAGGGTAACGGACACGGCTTCTTTGCCTGCACCGTAAACGATGGCAGGAACTTGGTCAGCATGACGCAGGCGGCGGCTCGCACCTTTCCCCAGGTCAGAACGGACTTCAGCTTGGAATACGAAAGACATAGTAAGTATCTCTTTTAGATGAATGTATGGTGTTGACTGCGACCGGTCAGCACCTCGCAAAACGAGCGCGAATACTAGCACGGGCCCGGGGTGGATACAAGGGACGAACCGCTTGCCATCGCACTGGCAGATGCCGAGGCTCTCCCCTGCCCCGACGCGCCCCTCAGCGCCCCTGCTCCAGGCGGGCAAACTGCTGCTGGCGCTGGGCCGGGCTCAGGGCCTCAAACTGCGCCAGGGTCTCCGCTTTCGGGCAGTAGAGTCGCTGGCCGGTCTGCACCCGGATCCCCTTGCCCATGGCGGGACGGTTCTCCGCCACCAGCGCCAGCAGATAGCTGTAGGTGTCGGATCCGCTACCCGCCTGCGCCTGCAACTGGCTCGCGATACGCCAGAGTGTCTCCCCCGCCGCCACCTGATGACAGACCCGCCCATCCCCCCCTGCCGCCGTGGCGGAGAGGGTCAGGATGGCGCCCTCTGACGACGGGCTGGCCGCGGCAAGCTGCACGCTCCCGTTCGCCCCGGGGAGTAGCGGCACCGCCAGCCTGGCCAGCAAGGGCTCCCCCTGCGCCATCCGGCCTCTGCCCGTCATGGCACCAGGCAAGGAGAACTCGGCAATAAAGGCACTGGCCCCCGGCGCCTCGAAGGAGGGTTGATACAGTGCGGCCGCAGTCGGTTGCGATTGATGGGGGGCCATGCCATAGGCCATCTCGTCGATGCGCTTGAGCCTGGCCAGGTAGGCCTTGGAGAGCTGGGCCTCCCCCTCGAACAGATCGAAGGGGGGCACCAGACGGGCGGGAAAGAGAATCTGCCAGCGGCCGTTCTTCTTTTTCTGCTCCAGCGGCGGGAACTGATTGCCCCGCCAGGCGGCGAAGATGGGCGGCACGGAGCGGTGCACCGGATAGAACTCCGGGTTGAGCTGCACCCAGGTTTGCTCCGCAATGGGCTGGTAACCGCTGATATTGACCAGCGCCACCCCCAACCAGATCCCCAGCATATGATGGCCTCCCTTCCCTTCAAGCCTTCTCTGTTCTTATTCTATCCAATAAAACAGATAGATAGCAGCTTAGCACTGGGCAATGGCGCTCTGCACCCGTTTATCGGAGATGGGGTACGGCGTCCCCAGTTGCTGGGCGAAGAAGGAAACTCTCAGCTCCTCTATCATCCAGCGGATATTGGCCACCTCGGGTGGCATCGGCTGGGATTTGGGGATCTTGGCCAGCAGTGCCTTATACTCCGACTCCACGCTCTGCACCTTGAGCATGTAGACCCGATCCCGGTTGGGATCGATGGCGAGCTTCTCCAGACGCCGCTCGATGGCCCTCAGGTAGCGCAGCAAGTCAGGCAGCCGCTGCCAGCCGGTCTCGGTGACGAAGCCTTTGTGGATGAGCTTGTCCAGCTGCAGCTGGATGTCCGACATGGCAAAGGCGGTATCGAGCTGCATCTTGCCCTTGAGCCGCTTCTTGATCTCATGGGAGAGGGTCAGCACGGCTTCCACCTGCTTGGCAACCTCCACCACGGCGTCGTTGAGCTCGGCGCGGACATACTCCTTGAGCGCCTCGAAACCGGCCTCGTCCCAGGCCATGCCGCCGTGCTGCTCGATGAGCTTGTCGCAGCCGCAGGCGATGCAGTCGTCAATCAACTCGGCCACCTTGCCAAAGGGGTTGAAATAGAGGCCCAGCTTGGCCTTGTTGGGCAGCTTCTCCTGCAGATACTTGATGGGGGACGGCACGTTGAGCAGCACCAGCCGGCGCTGGCCCGCCCACATCAGCTGCTGTTGCACCACCGGACTCTCCACCAGCTGGATGGCGACTGAATCCTTCTGATCCACCAGTGCCGGATAGGCTTTCACCTCGAACCCGCCGCGCTTCTGGCTGTACTCCTGGGGCAACTCGCCAAAGCTCCAGAGGGTGAGGCCGGACTGCTCGATGTCGTCGTCCGCCACCTGGGACAGGGTTTCCTGCACCTTGCCACGCAGGGACTCTTTCAATGCCTCCAGGTCCTTGCCTTCCGCCACCTTCTTGTGTTTATCGTCCACCACCCGGAAGGTGAGTTTCAGGTGATCGGGCACCGCAGCCCAGTCCCAGGCTTCGCGGGGCACGGTGACGCCGGTCATGCGGCGCAGCTGGCGCTCCATCTCGTCCAAGAGCGGCCCCTGTTCGGGGCTGATGCTGGCGAGCAGCGCATCGGCGTAGTTCGGCGCCGGCACGAAGTTCTTGCGCATGGGCTTGGGCATGGACTTGATGAGGGCCACCAGCAGCTCGTGACGCAGCCCCGGGATCAGCCATTCGAACCCCTTCACCTCCACCTGATTCAAGAGCGGCAGCGGAATATGCAGCGTCACGCCGTCCGCCGCCTCCCCCGGCTCGAACTGATAGGTCAACTTGAGCTTGAGGCGCCCCTGCTGCCAGAAGTTGGGGTAGTCGAGATCGCTGATGTGGGCGGCATCCCCCTTCATCAGCATCTCTTTTTCGAAGTTGAGCAACTCGGGGTCCTGCTTTTGCGCCTCTTTCCACCACTTGTCGAAGTGGCGGCTTGATATCACCTCCTCCGGCAAACGGGCATCGTAGAAGCGGAACAGATCCTCGTCATCCACCAAGATGTCGCGCCGAC
The DNA here is from genome assembly GCF_017939325.1 of Aeromonas sp. MaB10011B. NCBI lineage: Bacteria > Pseudomonadati > Pseudomonadota > Gammaproteobacteria > Aeromonadales > Aeromonadaceae > Aeromonas > Aeromonas sp. MaB10011B. The sequence goes on from NZ_JAGKRK010000010.1 coordinate 112,559, forward strand.
GGGATTTGTGCTCCAGCGCCTCCACCTCGGCCAGGAGCTTGCGGTTATCGCTGAAGAAACGGTGACGGGTCTCGAAATCCCCTTCCACCAGGGCGCGGCGGATAAACAGCTCGCGGCACAGCGCCGGGTCGATGCGGCTGAAGTTGATGGTGCGCTCATTGACCAGAGTCAGGCCATAAAGCGTCACCTTCTCCTTGGCCATCACGGCGCCGTTTTTCTTCGACCAGTGGGGGTCGCTGTGGTGCAGCTTGATGAGATGGCCTGCCAGCGGTTCCACCCACTCGGGTTCGATCTTGGCGTTGATGCGAGCGTAGAGGCGCGAGGTTTCCACCAATTCTGCGGCCATCACCCACTTGGGCGGCTTCTTGAACAGACCCGAGGCCGGGAAGAGATGGAAGCGGCCGTTGCGGGCCCCGAGGAACTCGGGCTTTTCCAGATCCTTGTTGCCGATATGGCTCAAGAGGCCGGTCAAGAGCGCGCAGTGCACCGTCTTGAAGTCCGCCGGTTCATGGTTGGCTTTAAAACCCAGCTCCTTGACCGTCTGACGCAACTGGAAGTGAATGTCCTGCCACTCGCGCACCCGCAGGTAGGAGAGAAACTCCTTCTGGCACAGGCGGCGGAACGGGTTGCTGCCGAGCAGATCCTGCTGCTCTTTCAGGTAGTTCCACAGATTGACGAAGGCGAGGAAGTCGGAATCCTTGTCTTCGAAGCGTCTGTGCTGCTCGTCGGCGGCCTGCTTCTTCTCCATGGGCCGCTCGCGGGGGTCCTGAATGCTGAGGGCGGCGGTGATCACCATCACCTCGCTCAGACAGCCGGTCTGCGCCGCGCTGATCACCATCTTCGCCAGACGCGGATCAAGGGGGATGCGCGAGAGCTGACGACCGGTCTCGGTCAGCTGCAGTTTGGCCTCCCGATCGCCCGCGGCGGGTAGCTCGCGCACTGCCTCCAGCTCTTTGAGCAGGGTCAGGCCGTCCTTGATATGGCGCGACTCCGGCGGCTCGACGAAGGGGAAGGCCTCCATGTTGCCAAGGCCGAGCGCCAGCATCTGCAGGATGACGGAGGCCAGGTTGGTGCGCAGGATCTCGGGGTCGGTGAAGGCGGGACGGCCGTTGAAATCCTCCTCCGAGTAGAGGCGGATGCAGATCCCGTCCGCCACCCGGCCGCAACGCCCTTTACGCTGGTTCGCGCTCGCCTGGGAGACCGGCTCGATGGGCAGGCGCTGCACCTTGGTGCGCCAGGAGTAGCGGCTGATGCGGGCGGTGCCCGGATCGATCACGTAACGAATGCCCGGTACCGTCAGCGAGGTCTCCGCCACGTTGGTGGCGAGCACGATGCGCCGCCCGGCGTGGGGCTGGAACACCTTGTTCTGCTCGGCGTTGGAGAGGCGGGCATAGAGCGGCAGCACCTCGGTGTCGCGCAGGTTGAGCTTGCGCAGGGCGTCGGCGGTGTCGCGGATCTCCCGCTCGCCGTTCATGAAGATAAGGATGTCTCCTAAACCTTCTCTAGCCAGCTCTTCCACCGCATCGAAGATCCCCTGCAGCTCGTCGCGCTCCTCCAGTCCCTCACTTTTATCGCTGGTGAGCGGGCGGTAACGCACCTCCACCGGATAGGTGCGGCCAGAGACCTCGATCACCGGCGCCTTGTTGAAATGACGGGAGAAACGCTGGGGGTCAATGGTGGCCGAGGTGATGATCACCTTGAGGTCCGGGCGCTTTGGCAGCAGCTGTTTTAGATAACCCAGAATGAAGTCGATGTTGAGGCTGCGCTCGTGGGCCTCATCGATGATGATGGTGTCGTACTGGGTCAGCATCCGGTCGTTCTGGATCTCCGCCAGCAGTATACCGTCGGTCATCAGCTTGATGTGGGTCTGCTCGCTCACCTGATCGGTAAAGCGCACCTTGTAACCCACGTAGTGGCCAAGCTCGGACTCCATCTCCTCGGCAATACGGGCCGCCACGGTACGGGCCGCGAGGCGGCGCGGCTGGGTGTGGCCGATAAAGCCCTTGACCCCGCGCCCCAGCGCCAGGCAGATCTTGGGGATCTGGGTGGTTTTGCCCGAGCCGGTTTCCCCGGCGATGATCACCACCTGATGGTCCTGAATGGCCTTGGCGATCTCCCCTTGCTTCTGGCTCACCGGCAGGTTGTCCGGATAGGTGACCTTGGGTACGCCCGCAAGACGGGATTGGTAACGAGCCTGGGCGGCATCCAGCTCGGCGGCTATGGTCTCAAGCACCTGGCCTTGCTTGGCTTCCGGCAACTTCTTGACGCCGTGCAGACGGCTGGAGAGACGGCGGGCGTCGAGGTTCATGCAGGCAGAGAGACGGCGGCGCAGCGCCTCGATAGAGAGAGACAAGGTACGAATTCCTTAAAAGAGTGCCCCGCAAGGGGGCCATATCGACAAGCTGGGAGCGATCCTAAAGAGCGAGGCCGGAGGGTGCAAGCCTTAAAGCGGCGCACCAGGGCATGAACCGGAGCCCTCATGACAACCACGGATGAAAAGAGCAGGCCGGGGCCTGCTCATGAATGCCGTGACACGGGGAGCGTCAGACTCTGGCCTGGTGCACGAAGCAGGTGTCGAGCTGGGCATGGATGGCCTGCATCACGTTGTGGCGATTGATCACCCCGAGCAGGCGTCCCTCCTCCACCACCGGATAGATCTTGGGTTTCTGCCCCATCATCATCTCGGCCAGATCCAGAATGCTGGTGTCAGGGCCCACCGCCAGCACCTCCTTGCGCATCACATCCTTGACCTGGGCCACCTGTTCACAGTGGTAGGCCTCTTTGAGCATGACGGCGATGCAATCCTGCTCGGATACCCAACCAATCAGATGCCCCCGGCTGTCCACCACGGGGCCACCCAGCTGATGGCTGTTGAGAAATTTTTCCACCGCCGCCTGCACCATCATCTCCGCGCTGAAGGTGATGGGCTTGGTCTGCATGTAGTCCTTTGCCTTGAGTGATTCCATGACGCTTTCCCCCAACAGGCCTCCCGAGGGGAGGCAAGAGCCGGGCACTATGTCCGGCTCACTCCAAGCATAGTCCGCATGGATCAGGAGATGGATTGCAGCAAGAGCAAGAGCTCGTTCTGGCTGTGGCAGTCGGTCTTCTTGAAGACGCCCTTGAGGGTGGAACGCACGGTTTCCACCTTGACCCCGCGCAGTTCGGCGATGTCGTTGCTACTGTACCCCTTGGTCATCAGCACCAGCAGCTCCTTCTCGCCGATGGTGAGCGGATAGAGGCTGGCCAAGGCTTCGATGTCGGGGTTGAAGGAGTGCTCGGGGTCGCGCAGCACCACCTCCACATAACGCTCGAAACGGCTGAGGCCGCTCATCAGGGTGCACTGGATCAGCAGCGGCCTGAGGTTGGCCTGGCGGGGAATAGACATATAGGCGCTTGCCCCCGGCAGCAAATAGGCAAATCCGTTGAGGATCTCCTTGAGCTGGCGCTGCTGCTCTTTATTTTGCAAAGAGAAAATGCCATTGATGGCGCGCAGTTCCACATTTTCATCGGCAATGCGGTTGAATGCCACATTGGAATAATGGATATGTCCCTTGTCATCTATGATGGCGCTGGGCTTATTATGATTTTTTACCAGCTGCTGCAACTGGTAGTTCTGGGTTTCCAGGGCCAGCAGATTCCAATAATGGTGGCTCCAGGCGGCAAGACCGGAATAGATCTCCGACAGCGACATGAGCTCCCGGCTGCTGAAGTCATCCTGGGAGGCACCGCGATAGCTGCACAGGCTGCTAAGACCCCTTCCCTTCACCCGGCAGACGCCACCGGCCGCAAACTGGGCGCCGAAGCTTGCCAGCAGACCCACTGAGCTGGAGATGGTGTTGGCGCTGACGATCCCCTGACAGCCCTTGTCCAGATAATGATTGAACCACACATCCTGGCGATGGTGCTGTACATAAAACTGTTGCTGGGCCTCGCTCAACCCGCTGGAAAAGAGCTTTATTCCGTCGCTCTTGTCATCGTCCCGCAATAAAAACAGGGACGAGCTGCAGGAGACGTCCGCGCGAAATTGGTCCACCACCAGCTTAATGTCAGAATCATTAATACCGCACTCGTATAACTGGCTGATATAGGGCGATATCCTTTCTTTCTCTAATGCCTTCACACCCGAACTCCTAATTCTTATTTTTATTGAAGAGGCATCTTACTCTGCAATGGGATAGTCGAAAAGTAGTCAAATGAACAAAGGGTTTATGATTTATTCATAAATAGTCATGAATATAGGCTCATGAATGAATATGGCCAAAAAGGGTAAATAGCCGCTCATGTTTTTCCTGGCGCTGGTCGCTTACCTCCCTGTTTTACCTCTTGATGTCTCACCACCCACTCGCCATCCCGGCCCCTCTTCCCCCCAAGATCACGCTTTTCAACATTGGGGTCATCTGCATCCACACCGATTCACATGTTGCATTTTGGTGACTTTGGTGTTTCCATTTTGAGCGCCGGACGATATTGTATATACAAATCATCCCCTCAATGGAATTGAACCATGCGGATCACAAGGAGAGAAAATGGAACCTGAACACACGCTCACTGCACCGGCAGGATCAGGGGCCGGCATCAAGCTGCTGTTGGCCAGCCTGCTTGGCATCGCCATCTTTTTTGTTCCCTTCGAGCTTGGCGGGCGCAGCACCATAGTGGTGGATCACCTGGCCGGCTTTCTGATTGCCCAGCGCCCCCTTGCCCTGACCCTCATTCTCTTGCTCATCGCCTATGGCGCCATCACCCCCTTGCTGGATGGCCGCTGGCGCGCCCGTCCCATCGACAGGGTATTGAGCCTGTTCAAGCTGCTCGGGCTGGCCCTGGCCATTTTGTATGTCACAGACTGGGGCCCTGCCTGGTTGATGACCCCGGATCGCCTCCCCTTCTTGTTCGACAAACTGGCCATGTCAGTGGGTCTCATCGTGCCTATCGGCGCCATGGCCCTGACCTTCCTGCTCGGTTTCGGCCTGCTGGAATTCATCGGGGTGCTGATGCAACCCGTGATGCGCCCCCTGTGGCGCACGCCGGGTCACTCCGCCATCGATGCCGTCGCCTCTTTCGTCGGCAGTTACTCGGTGGGCCTGCTCATCACCAACCGGGTCTTCCTCGCGGGCAAGTACACGGTGCGAGAAGCCGTCATCATCGCCACCGGCTTCTCCACCGTCTCGGCCGCCTTCATGATCATCGTGGCCAAGACCCTCAACCTGATGGGACACTGGAACTTCTACTTCTGGTCCACCCTGGTGATCACTTTCGTCATCACCGCCATCCTGGCGCGTGTTCCTCCCATCAGCCGCCTGGCTCACCATGGGGAGACCGACGAGCCGCTACCGGCTGGCATGAGCCGCTGGCAGGCGGCCCTCACCTGCGGCCTGACCCAGTCCCACCAGGCTGATCCCCTGCTGCGGCAATTGAAGGACAACCTCAGGGACGGTCTTCACATGGCCGCTGCCGTGGTGCCCACCATACTGTCCGTCGGTCTGCTGGGCCTGCTGCTGGCAAAGCACACTCCCCTGTTCGATCTGCTGGGCTGGCTGCTCTGGCCACTGACCTGGCTGCTGGATCTCGGCGAACCGCTCGCCACCGCCAAGGCCCTCTCTGCCGGTCTGGCCGAGATGTTCCTGCCCGCCATCCTGCTCAAGGATGCCGACCTGCTGGTGCGCTATGTCGCGGCCGTGGTTTCGGTCAGCTCGGTGCTCTTCTTCTCTGCCTCCATCCCCTGCATCCTGGCCACCCGGATCCCGGTGAGCGTGGGACAGCTGGTGGTGATCTGGCTGCTGCGCACCCTGCTTGGCATCCTGCTGGCCGCCTTGTGCGGCAGGCTGGCACTGGCCCTCGGCTGGCTCGGTTGACCAGGGCTCACAAAAAAACAAAGCGCCATCAGGCGCTTTGTTTTTATCGGGATTGTCTCAGGGGGCGATGACGGCGAACCGGCCGCTGTTGAAATCATCTATCGCCTGATGGATCTCTGCCTCGCTGTTCATGACAAAGGGACCATAACCCACGATGGGTTCATCGATGGGCTCGCCACTCAGCAGCAACAAGCTGGCCTCGCCCTCCGCCTCCAGCATGAACTCCTCCCCGTTGGGATCGAGCAGCACCAGTTGTGCTTCGCACGCGCGCTCCTGACCGTTGATAATGAGAGAGCCCTTGAGCACCACCAAGGCGCTGTTCCATCCCGCTACCGCCGGCAGCACCACGCTGGCCCCGCCCTTGAGCCGCAGATCCCAGATGTTCATGGGCGAGAAGGTGCGGGCTGGCCCCTCTACCTCGCCTTGTTGCAACCCGGCATCGTTCCCGGCGATGATGCGTACCCGCACATCGCCCTCCTTGAGGCTCAGTTGCGGGATGGTGTCGCTGGTGATGCCCTGATAACCGGGCGTCGACATCTTGTGTTTGGCGGGCAGGTTGACCCACAGCTGCACCATGTCGAGGGTGCCACCACGACGGGTAAACCCCTGGGAGTGGAATTCGTCGTGCATGATGCCGGCGGCGGCCGTCATCCACTGCACGTCTCCCGGACCGATGATCCCCCCCTGGCCGGTCGAGTCGCGATGGGCGACCTCCCCTTCATAGACGATGGTGACCGTCTCAAAACCACGGTGCGGGTGTTCCCCCACTCCCCTGGCATGATCGGCGGGCTCGAAATGTGCCGGGCCAGCCCTGTCCAGCAGCAGGAAGGGGCTCAAGGCGCGGCCATGGGTCTGATACGAGAACAGCGAGCGAACCGGGAATCCGTCGCCGACCCAGTGTTGTCGAGGGGCGCTGTAAATACCGATGACTCTTTTCATGATGCTCTCCTGGGTGATCGTCACGGGATGTGTCGTGGCTCGCATTGTGAGTCTGGAACGCTGCGTCCGGTAGACGTAAAATTTGCCATCAGCGTCCTATTTTGTGAACGATAACCCCATGCAACAGGATCTCAACGACCTCTATTTCTATGTCCAGGTGGTGGATCACGGGGGCTTTGCCCAGGCCGGCAGGGCCCTCGGCATGCCCAAGTCCAGGCTCAGCCGCCGCATCGCCATGCTGGAAGAGCGACTCGGGGTGCGTCTTATCCAGCGTTCCACCCGCAGCTTCACCGTCACCGAACTCGGGCAGGCTTATTACACCCGTTGCCGGGCCATGCTGGTGGAAGCCGATGCGGCGCAGGATCTCATCGCCGCGACCCAGAGCGAGCCTTGCGGTCTGGTGCGCATCGCCTGCCCCATCGATCTGCTGCACGCCCACGTAGGGAGGATGCTGGTCTCCTTCGCCCTGGCCCATCCCAGCGTCAAGGTGCAGCTCGTCGGGGTCAACCGGGCGGTGGATCTGGTCGCGGAGGGGTTGGACATGGCGCTCAGGGTGCGACCACTGCCCCTGGAGGACAGCGATCTCGCCATGCGGGTGCTGGGTTATGCGACCCAGTGTCTGGTGGCAAGCCCGGCCCTTGTCGCGTCACTCGGCATGCCCCGGGCCCCCGCAGATCTGCTGTCATGGCCGAGCCTCGGTCATGGCGCCAGCCTGGAAGGCCATCACTGGACCCTGCTGGGCCCCAATGGGGCCAGAGTCAAACAGCACCACAGCCCCCGCTTTGCCACCACCGACATGCAGACATTGCGTCAGGGGGCGATCGACGGGCTCGGGGTCGTGCAACTGCCCACCATGATGATGGATGAGCCCCTGGCCGATGGCCGGCTGGTGCGTCTGCTCCCCGACTGGGCACCGCGCCAGGAGGTGATCCACGCGGTCTTCCCCTCACGCCGCGGTCTGCTGCCTGCCATCCGCGCCCTCATCGATCATCTGGTCGAGGGCTTCTCCCCCCTGGGGCAGGCAAGTACGCAGCTCCCGCCATGATCTGTGCATGGCCGTTCCCGGGTGTGCCGACATGCAAAAGGCCAGAGCTTGGCTCTGGCCTTTTCATTTTCCCCTTCACAGAGGAGGGGAAACGGATACGGGCAGGATCCTCAGAAGGGCATTTTGAAGCCCGGGGGCAGTTGCATGCCGCCGGTCAGCTCGCCCATCTTGGCCTTGTTCTGCTCTTCCACGCGGCGCACGGCGTCATTGACGGCGGCGGCGACCAGATCTTCCAGCATCTCCTTGTCATCTTCCATCAGGCTGGGATCGATCTCGATACGACGCACGCTGTGGCTGCCGGCCATGGTCACCTTGACCATGCCTGCGCCCGCCTCGCCGACCACTTCCATCTGGGCCAGCTGCTCTTGCATCTTCTGCATGCGCTCTTGCATCTGTTGGGCCTGTTTCATCAGGTTACCCATTCCACCTTTACCAAACATAGATCGTCTCTCGTCTTGAAATCCGGCATCCAGCGCCGGGCTGTGGGTTCATCTGCCCTAAGTGGGGGCAGCCAAAGGTCTTTTCAACCGGGGGTAAGCCCCGGCACGGTTTTTTCACCGCAACTCAGCGACTCAGGGGTTCGATGCTCTCGGGATGGAGCACGGCGCCGAAACGCTGCTGCAAGAATTGTACGTTGGGATCCGCCGCCAGATCCCGGCTCACCTGTTCACGCACCCCGAGATAGAGACGATGCTCTATCTCGAGCGGCGTCTCCCGCGCGGGATCCGAGCCCAGGGTCACATCGATGTGAACCGGGCCGCCCAGCTCGGGACCGATGATCTCGGCCAGATCGGCGCGGGCCTTGTCGCTCACCAGATGGCGCTGCTCGGGTTTGAGCAGCAGGGAGACCCGATTACCTTCCCGGGTCATCACCGCGTTGATGGCCAGTTGACGCAGCCGACCACCCACCCCGGTGCGGGCGATGAGCTCGGCCCAGGCGTCCCCGCAATTGACCAGCAAGGACGAGGGGATCAGACGGGCGACCTCCCCCTCCTCCTCGGGCTGGGCGTCGCTCTCCAGCGCATCCCAGTCGATGGTCTCCATCAACGCAATGGCGGGCTGAGGCTCGCTGGCAGCCACTGGAGGCGCGGCAGGCACCATAGCGGCAACCACAGGTGCCGCCGCATCCGCGCTGCCGGCGTCAGCGCCCAGATCCCAGGGCGGCAGATCCTCCTGCGAAGGAGGTGCCATGGTGGCGGGAGCTGGCTGGGCGGAAGTCACTGCCCGCGTGGGCAACGGGGCACTGGCAAACCCCTCGTCAAACCCCTGATTCAGATACTCTTCGTAGTCACTGGCCCCCTCTTCATAGGCATCCAGAGGGGGCAGGTCGTCATACCCCGTTTGCATGGCAGATCCCTGCACCGGCATCTCGGGCCGCGCCGCTGGTTGCACCTCGGCCTGGGGCGAAGTCGCGACGGCAGGCATCGGGGCCGGTTTGGTCGCGGCCACCGGTTTGACGGGAGTGACCCGGGCAGGCGCGGCGTTTGCACTCTGCTCGCCACGCAGGCGGCTTCGCAGCAAATTGCGCTTGCCAAGCAGGCTCTGCATGCTGGAGGTCGAAGAGATGGCGACGTCTTCCCCTTGAACATCAACCTGCTGCGTCTGCCCGGCGTCATCCGCCGCCAACGGCCCAGAGGCAGGCTCTGCAGGCGGACTGGCAGGCACCACGGCCTCGTAACCCATCCGTTCGGCCTCACGCAGCAGCTCATCCTGCTCGGCAAAGAGCGGATCCAGCACTGCGCCCTCCTCCGCCTTGGGTGAGGGGGCGACGTGCTCGGCCTCAAGGACCGATGCTGGCGCGGCGGGAGCCTGTGGTGCTGCACTGGCAGCCGGGGCCGGCTCAGCCCCCTGGGGCTTTCCCGGCAGGAGCGGCGCGCTTTCCCTCGCAGCCGCCATCACGCCGGAGTGCCCTGTCATGAGAGGTTGGGCCGCCAGGTTGGCGGGATGGACCACCTCGCGCCGGGGAGAGAAGGCCAGCATCCGCAGACAGGTCATTTCCAGTGCGGTGCGCCCGTCAGGGGCCCAGGGCAGATCCTTGCGCCCCCCCAGCACGATTTGATAGCAGAGCTGCACCTCTTCCGGGCTCATGGCTCCGGCAAGCTGCAGCAAGGCATCGGCATCCGCCCCCTGCTCCTGCACGCTCGCAGGCAGCAGTTGCGCCATGGCCACCCGGTGGAGCAAGGCTTCCAGCTCGGCATGGAGCTGATCAAAGTCGGGGCCCAGGGTCGCTATCTCGGTGATCTTGGCCATGGTGGCGGGTGCATCCTGGCGCAGCACTGCCTCCAGCAACTGGTGCAGGTGGTGATGATCGAGGGTCCCCAGCATGGTGAGCACGCTCTCCAGGCGCACGCTGCCGTTGCCGTGGGCCAGCGCCTGATCGGTGAGGCTCAGGGCATCGCGCATGCTGCCGTCAGCCGCCTTGGCCAGGGCCAGCAGGGCGCGAGGCTCGAAGGGTTGTCCCTCCTGATCCAGCACCCATTCGAGCTGCCTGGCGATCTGGGTCTGATCCAGACTCTTCAGATGAAACTGCAGGCAGCGCGAGAGGATGGTGATGGGGAGCTTCTGCGGATCCGTGGTGGCCAGCAGGAATTTCACATAGGGGGGCGGCTCTTCCAGGGTTTTGAGCAGCGCATTGAAGCTGTGGCGCGACAGCATGTGCACTTCATCGATGAGGTACACCTTGAAACGACCACGGGCCGGACGGTACTGCACGTTGTCGAGCAGTTCGCGGGTGTCTTCCACCTTGGTGCGGGACGCCGCATCGATTTCCAGCAGATCGACGAAATTGCCCTGATCGATCTCGCGGCAGGTATCGCACACACCGCACGGATGGCTGCTGATCCCCTGCTCGCAGTTGAGACTCTTGGCCAGAATGCGGGCGATGGTGGTCTTGCCCACCCCGCGGGTCCCGCTCAGCAGGTAGGCATGGTGAAGCCGTCCCTGATCCAGGGCATTGGTCAGGGCAGTCAGCACATGTTGCTGGCCGACCACTTGTTCAAACGTATGGGGGCGCCATTTGCGCGCCAAAACCTGATAGCTCATAGATCTCGATGCTGGGAAACGAGGCATTGAGGCTGGATGCTAACACAAATGGAGGGCTGGCTGTATGGGGGATGCGCCGCCTTGGGAGGGATCGCTTGAATTTCAAACCGGTGCCCGTTCAGGCACCGGTTTGCGGCAGAAAGCAGGGTGACGAGGCCTGCCGCGCGAAGGGGCGATTTACGCCCCCGCGAGTTCCACCAGAGAGACAACCTTGACGCCGGCGGCGGTCAGGCGGGCATCACCGCCCAGGGACGGCAGGGAGATGATGAAGGCGGCATCCGCTACCTCACCGCCGGCGCGGCGGATGAGCTTGACGGTGGCATCGACGGTGCCGCCGGTGGCCAGCAGATCGTCCACCACCAGCACCTTGTCACCGGGCACGATGGCATCGGTGTGCAGTTGCAGGGTGTCGGTGCCGTACTCCAGGGCGTAGGACTCCTCGATGACGGCGCGGGGCAGCTTGCCCGGCTTGCGCACCGGCACGAACCCCAGCCCCATGGCGTAGGCAACCGGGGCGCCGAAGATGAAGCCACGGGCCTCGGTGCCGACAATCTTGGTGATGCCTTGATCACGGTAATGATCGGCCAGCAGATCGATGGTGGCCTTGAAGGCCTCGGCATTCTCGATCAGGCTGGTGATGTCGCGAAACAGAATGCCCGGCTTCGGATAGTCGGGAATGGTCTTGATGCTCGCTTCGATAAACTTCAGGGTTTCCGGATTCATTATTTGACCGCTTATTTTTTGAGCCCTGCCATGGCGGCGCACGGGGTCTCCGCCTGGGGGCAATAAAAAGGCCCGTCACGCAAAAATGACGAGCCAACTCCATAGCATTATTGCCGCGATAGCTTAGGGATTTCACTTCTTCATTGCAACCGGCTCCAGCACCGGCAGACGCATCAACCAGGTGAGCAGGATCACCATTATGACCACCAGCAGCCACCTCACCCAGGGCAACGGCACCACCAGCAGCGATCCCGAGAACGAGATCAGGATGAAGATGATGGCGCGGCATCTGGCGTGGCGGCGAATGCCGCGATACTGCTGCCAGTCGAGGATGGGGGGGCCAAACCAGGGATGCGCCAGCAACCAGCCATGAAAGCGGGGGGAGGAGCGCGCAAACAGCGCCGCCGCCAGCAACATGAAGGGGGTTGTCGGCAGCAGGGGCAGGACTATCCCGACTATCCCGGTGGCGAAGGCAAGCCAGCCCAGGGCCATCAGACACCAGCGTTTCATGGGTACTCCTCTAGTGTTTCTCTGCCTTTAGCCTAACAGAGTTGGCCCGGAAGCTGACAGCCTGGCCCAGTCTGCGGCCGTCGATGGGGGCCATCGAGTGGGCAGACGGCTGACAATCCCGGCCATTGCCACTACAATCTGCGCTCTTTTTTCTCCCCTTGTCTTCGGAAGCAGCTATGCGCGTTATTTTGGCCCCCATGCAGGGGGTGCTGGATCACCTGATGCGGGAGGTCCTCACCTCCGTCAATGATTACGACCTCTGCGTCAGTGAATTCATCCGGGTGGTCGATCAACTGCTGCCCGCCAAGGTCTTCCATCGCCTCTGCCCCGAGCTCAGACAGGATGGCAAGACCCGTGCGGGGACCCCGGTACGGGTGCAACTGCTGGGACAGCATCCGGAATGGCTCGCCGAAAACGCAGTGCGCGCCATCGAGCTCGGCTCTCCCGGGGTCGATCTCAACTTCGGCTGCCCTGCCCCCACGGTCAACAAGAGCAAGGGGGGCGCCGTGCTGCTCAAGGAACCCGAGACCGTCTATCGCATCGTCAAGGCGGTGCGGGAGGCCGTGCCTGCCCACCTGCCGGTGAGCGCCAAGATCCGCCTGGGATACGATGACAAGGATCTCTATCTGGACAACGCCCAGGCCGTCTATCAGGGGGGCGCCAACGAGCTGGCGGTGCATGCCCGCACCAAGCGCGAAGGCTACAAGGCGCCGGCACACTGGGAGTACGTGGACGCCATCCGCCGCGCCCTGCCCATCCCCGTCACCGCCAACGGCGAGATCTGGAACCATGCCGATGCCCTGATCTGTGCCCGGGTGTCCGGTTGCGATGCCCTCATGGTTGGCCGGGGCGCAATTTCCCTCCCCAACCTGGCCAACGTGATGAAGACGGGGTGTGCACACATGAGCTGGGCCGAGGTACTGCAATTGATGGTGACCTATACCGAGCAGGATCTGGCGAGCGACAAGGCCGACTACTACCCGAGCCGCATCAAGCAGTGGTTCTCCTACATAGTGCGGGAATACCCCCAGGCCGACGAGCTGTTTCGCCGCATCCGCACCATCAAGACCGCAGAGGAGATCCGCTCCGCCCTCGAGCGCGAGTGCGCCTCACAGGCCTAGACTTGGCCGCCGCCCCGCGGCGCCCTATGATGAAGGCTCATTGACAGGAGGTCAGGATGCAGGGAGTACCGGTCAACTTTACCCATCAGCACGACAGGGCCGATTTTCGCGCCCTGCCGGGGCAGCCTGCGACCGAGCTCTATCGCGCCCACATCCAGCACCACATCTTCGATCCCCATAGTCACGAGGGGTTTGGCCTCGGTGTCATCGAGTGCGGTGCCGAGCGCTTTCGCTATCGCGGCAGCCAGCTCCTGGCCGGTCCCGGCAGCCTGGTGCTGATGAACCCCGATGAGCTGCACACGGGCGAGTCAGCCTGCGAGCAAGGGTGGCGCTATCGCATGCTCTACCTGCCCGCCGATCGGCTCGAGGCCATCAGCGGCGAGCGCGACTGGTATTTCACCGATGCCGTGCGAAGCGATCCGCGCACTGCCCCCGTCCTGCAGGCGGCCCTGGATGCCCTCTGGCACTGTGACAGCGAGCTCGCCGCCGACGGCCTGCTGCTAAGGGTGTGCGAGACCCTACGCCCCCATGCCCGGGCCCTGGCGGCCCCGCGCGAAGCGGCCCACCCTCTGGGCCGCGCCATCGACTATATGCAGGCCTGTTTCGCCCGCCCCATTACCCTGGCCGAGCTGGCCGGTTCGGTGAACCTCAGCCCCTACCACTTCCAGCGCAGCTTCAAGGCCCGCTTTCACGTCACCCCCCAGCAGATGCTGATGGCCATCCGTCTGCAGCGCGCCAAGGGGTGGCTGGCTGCCGGCCTGCCCGCGGCCGAGGTGGCCGCCGCCTGTGGTCTGGCCGATCAGTCCCACCTCAACCGTGCCTTCCTGCGCCGCTATGGCACCACCCCGGTCCGCTACCAGAAACAGGTGCAGGCTGGCCGCTAAAGCGCAATCTGGTTCAATACGCCCCCCTTCCCCCCTGCTAGGCTGGCCTCCTTCTTCTTTACCGGATATGAAACATGTTGATCGGAGTCCTGTTTGCCCTGCTGGCCGGCCTGATGTGGGGGCTCATCTTCGTCGCCCCCCTCTTAGTGGACGGCTATCCCCCCGCCCTGCTCGCGAGCGGCCGCTACCTCGCCTTCGGCCTCATCGTACTGCCGCTCGCCTGGCAGGCCCGCAAACACTTGGCGGCCCTCTCGGCCAGCGACTGGCGAGAGGCCCTCGCCCTCACTCTGGTGGGGAACCTCCTCTACTACTTCTGCCTGTCGGGGGCCATCTTGCGCATCGGCTCGCCCCTGGCGGCCATGTTTATCGGCACCCTGCCGGTGGTGACGGCCCTGGCCGCCAACCGCCTCTATGGCGCACGGGACGGTCGCCTCTCCCGCACCCGGCTCTACCCGTCCCTGGTGCTGATGGGGGCCGGCCTCTGTCTGGTCAACAGCGCCGAGCTCACCTGGCACACCGAGGCGCGCACCGAACAACTGCTTGGGCTCGCCCTGGCGGTGGGCGCCGTGCTGTGCTGGACCTGGTATCCCCTGCGCAACGCCCGCTGGCTGCGCGAGCACCCGGGCCGCAGTCCGGCCGTCTGGGCCACCGCCCAGGGGCTGGTGACCCTGCCGGTGGCGCTCATTGCCTATCTCGGCAGCCTCGGCCATCTTGCCCTGAGCGCACCGGACTTTCCCCTGCCCTTCGGGCCGACGCCCCTGCGCTTCGTGCTGCTGATGGGGGCAGTGGGGCTCCTCTGCTCCTGGCTCGGCACCCTGTGCTGGAACGAAGCGAGCCAGCGCCTGCCGACCGTGCTGGTCGGGCCGCTCATCGTGTTCGAGACTCTGGCGGGGCTCTTTTACGCCTTTATGCTGCGCGGGATCATGCCCCCCATGAGTACCCTGGTGGGTGTCGTCTGTCTGGTGGCGGGAGTGCTCTACGTCATCACCGGCAAGCCGCAGCACCTGCCGGAAAAACCCGTCAAAGCACGGTTAACTTGATTCATGTCATCTTGATAAACCGCGGGTTTCCCTATACTGGCCGAGTTTTATCACTCGTTTTTGGGGGCTGCTGTGTGTGAAGTGACGCAAGCCCGGTTGGCCGAATGGCATCAGCGCCTTCTGACCGACTGGGCGCAAACAAGAGAGGAGCTGATCCGTCAGCTCAAGGCCTGTCGACAAGATGACTGGGCACAGAAGGTGGAGCGCTGCGAGCGGGATCAACTGGTTGATCTGACCAGCCGTCTCGATCTGCCCGGGGTGGAACACAGCGTGGCACGCCTCAAGCGGCTCGACGCGGCGCTCTGCCAGATGGATCTGGGGCTCTATGGCTTCTGCTCCGATTGTGAGGAGCCGCTGCTCCCTGAACAGCTGGAACAGGATCCGACCCTGCAACGCTGCCCGCGCTGCGAGGCCCGCTACCGCAAGGGATTCCACGCTCACGAACTCTGATGGGGGCACCCTTTGTGCCCGCCATTTTCCTCCTCCACCCCTTCTCGCTTCCCATCATGACCAACCCCCTGGTGCGACGATCCCGGCAACCCCTGGGGGCGGCCGCACAGGCATGAAAAAGGGGAGTCATGGACTCCCCTTCTCGTACTGCGTACTCGTCACTGGGCCAGCAGGTGGCCTACCAGCTCATGACGCCACCCTTGCAGCAGCATGGGCTTGTCCGCCCTGGCCCGCTCCTCGGCACTCATGCGCCAGCTCCAAGTGAAGTACTGGTGGATGATCTTCTTGCTCGCCACCAGCTCCGGCGGAATGTTGCTGGCCTTGGCCTTCTCCTCCACCATGGCCTTGATGCGCTTGAGCTCGGCCTTGTACTGGGGGAAGTCCACCAGACGGCGGATGGGATCGGGCCAGCTCGCAGGGTCGCTCTGCTGGGCGGCGGCGACGATGTCCAGCATCCGCTTGCCGTGGATCTTGATCTCGATGGGCGAGAGGCCCAGCTCGTTGAGATCCCGAAGGGAAGCGGGACGACGCTCCGCCACCTTGAACAGGTGCAGCTCTTTGACCACGAAGTTGAGGGCGAGATCCCGGCGTACCGCTTCCTGCTGGCGCCAGGCGGCCAGCTCGCGCAGGATGGCCAGCTCACGGCGACCCAGTTGCCAGGCGTTGACTATCTCTAGGTAGGCCTGACGGGGATCGCTGCCCTGGGTCTTGCGGGCGGAGTGGTTCTGGCACTCCTGTTCGAACCAGGGGAACTTGCCGCTCTCGCGCAGTCTGGCCATCACCTTCTCGTAGAGGGGCATGAGGTAGAAGACATCCGCCGCGGCATATTCCAGCTGACGAGGGGTAAGGGGGCGCGCCAGCCAGTCGGTACGGGCCTGATCCTTCTCAAGCTCAACCCCGAGGAATTCGTTGACCAGGGCGCCAAACCCCACCGACACGCCATGGCCCAGGAAGGCTGCCGCCAGCTGGGTATCGTGCATCTGGTTGGGCAGGTGACCCGCCTGATGTTGGATGAGCTCCAGATCCTCACCGGAGGCGTGCAGGATGGCAATCTGTCCGGCCCGACCGAGGCGCTGCCACAAACCGGAGAGATCCAGGGTCAGGGGATCGAGCAGGGCAAGCTGCTTGCCATCGTAGATCTGGAACAGACCGAGCTGGGGATAGTAGGTACGGGTGCGAACGAATTCGGTATCGATGGCCAGGGGAACGTCGGCCAGAGAAGCGAGATACTGATCCAGTTCGGCTTGCTGTGAAATGAGTTGATATTGCATCGTTGCCTGCACGTTGGTCGGATCCAGAAAGAAAAAACCGTGGATGTCCCACGGTTTTGCATAACGACAGCGCTGGACTGCAAAGCAGTGCATGCCGGTTACTGCTTGGCAATCTCCTCGTCGCGCAGTACGCGGCGCAGGATCTTGCCCACGTTGGTCTTGGGAAGTTCGTCGCGAAATTCTACCAGTTTCGGCACCTTATAGGCAGTCAGATGTTTGCGGCAGTGGGCAATTATCTCCTCTTCCGCCAGCTTTGCATCTTTCTTGACCACGAAGATCTTCACCTGTTCGCCGGACACCGGATTGGGTACGCCGACGGCGGCCACCTCCAGCACCTTGGGATGCAGGGCCACCACGTCTTCTATCTCGTTCGGGTAGACGTTGAAGCCGGAGACCAGGATCATGTCCTTCTTGCGATCGACGATCTTGAAGAAACCCTGCTCGTCGCATACCGCGATGTCGCCGGTGCAGAGCCAGCCATCCTGCATCACCTCGGCGGTCGCCTCCGGGCGCTGCCAGTAGCCGGTCATCACCTGAGGACCGCGCACCTGCATCTCGCCGGGGGCACCCCGTTCGGTGACCTGGTTACCCTCGTCATCCACCAGACGGATCTCGGTGGAGCAGACCGGCAGACCGATGGAGCCGTTGTAATCCACCAGATCATAGGGGCAGACGCTCACCAGGGGCGAGCACTCGGTCAGGCCATAGCCCTCCAGCAGCGGGGTGCCGGTCAGCCCCTTCCACTGCTCGGCCACCGCCCGTTGCACCGCCATGCCGCCACCGATGGTGAGCTTGAGCTTGGCAAAATCCATGCCCTTGAACTCGTCGTTGTTGACCAGGGCGTTGAACAGGGTGTTCACCCCGGTGATGCAGGTGAAAGGATACTTCTTGATCTCTTTGACAAAACCCGGGATGTCGCGGGGGTTGCTGATGAGCAGGTTGTAGCCCCCCAGACGCATGAACAGCAGGCAGTTTACCGTCAGGGCGAAGACGTGATAGAGCGGCAGCGCCGTGACCACGAACTCCTTGCCGCGCTCCAGCACGGGGCCATAGACACCGAGGCACTGCTCAACGTTGGCGATCATGTTGCGATGAGTCAGCATGGCCCCCTTGGAGAGGCCGGTGGTCCCGCCGGTGTATTGCAGGAAGGCGATGTCCTGGTTGCTGATCTCGGGTTTGATGTACTGCAGGTAGCGCCCCTTGGCGAGGGCCTGGCGCATGGTGCTGGCATGGGGCAGGTTGTACTTGGGCACCAGCTTCTTGACGTATTTGACCACGAAGTTGACCAGGGTCCCCTTGGCCAGCCCCAGGTTGTCACCCATCCGGGTCAGGATCACGTGCTTGACCGGAGTGTCATACACCACTTTTTCCAGGGTGTGGGCAAAGTTGGAGACGATGACGATGGCCTTGGCGCCGGAGTCTTTCAACTGATGCTCCAGCTCGCGCGGGGTATAGAGGGGGTTGACGTTCACCACCGTCATGCCGGCCCGCAGGATGCCGAATACCGCGATGGGGTATTGCAGCAGGTTCGGCATCATCACGGCCAACCTGTCCCCCTTGCCGAGCTTCAGCTCGTTTTGCAGGTAGGCGGCGAAGGCTCGGGACTGCTCCTCCAGCCGGCGGTAGGTAATGGTCTGCCCCATGTTGACGAAGGCGGGTTGATCGGCGAACTGGTTCACCGACTCTTCAAACATCTCGACCAGAGAGCCGTATTGGTCTGGATTGATCTCGGCGGGCACCCCTTCTGGATAACGCTTCAGCCAGACTCTTTCCACGAACTTCTCCTGCATAACTCGCACCTGTGCGCTCACTGTGTTGCCTCCGTCCCTGTCACATCCATTTCAATCAGTTGTTTTAAGTTCATGCTCTAATGCCGCACATATTTACATAAGGCAACATCAATTAACAGTGAATTAACAACGGGAAATGTGAAGGAGAAAGCAAACCTGACATGATTCAAAGCCGCTGATCCTACCGGATTTGAGCGAAGTTTTCGATATAAACGGCGGTTTCTGATGAATTTTCCATATGAAAATGATGGCCTCCTGCCACTGTCACCCGTTCAATGTGGCCAAAGGCCGCCTCCCGCAACTGCCACTGTGCCAGGAGCCCGGGGAAGCCCTGCTCTCCCCGGATAAAGAGCACCGGACAGGCGATGGCCCGGATCAGGGCCTGGGCCTGCCCCTCGCTCATGCGAAGGGGCGAGAGATCGCGAAGACGGGGATCACTGCGCCAATACCAGCGCCCTGCCCGCGCCTCCAGCTGCCGCTCGCAGATAAGGCGTGCCGCACTCGGGGGGATGTCCGCCACCTTGCAGCGGGCAGCCACGGCCTCTTCGAGGGTGGCAAATCCACTGGTTGCACGCTCACGGGTACGAGTGCGGTTGAGGATGGCGCGACGCAGATGCCCCGGTACCTCCTCGTCAGGCTGGCTCAAGGGGCCGAGCCCCTCCAGCAGAATGAGCCGCTCGATTTGCTCGGGAAAAACGCCGGCATAGGCAGAGGCAATCAGCGCCCCCAGGGAGTGACCAAGCAGGATGAAACGCTGCCAGCCCGCGGCCTGGGTGATCTGGTAGAGATCATCCAGCCAGTCCACGAAGACATAGGGGGTCGACTTGTGATCGGAGTGACCATGGCCCGGCAGATCGACGCAGACCAGATGAAACGCCCACAGCCAGGGGGCCAGAGGCAAAAAGCTGGCGCCGTTGTCGAGCCAGCCATGGAGGGCCACCAGCAGCGGTCTGTCCTCCTGACCATTGTCCAGCAGGGCGATGTGCCGCCCGTCCGCCAGGCGCAGCCTGCGCTCCTGCAATGTCGCCGTCATCCGGGCTCCTCAGCGGCGCAGGGGTCGTCTGGGCCAGAAGGGATCATAGAAAGGATCGTAAAAGTAGGGATCCATGTAGCGGATCTCCACCTCCTTCACCGGTGGCCACAGCTTGCTCCCCGTCACCTTGAGTACCGAGAAGCGATACTTGTGCTCGCCAATCTGGCTGTCCACCGGCTTGTCGAGGGTGCCGAGCACCGTCAGGCTGCGACCCTTGGCATAGAGGGTCGGGTCGACAAACCCCTGCATGATGGCGAGAAAACGACCGGGGCTCTGCTCGGTCTGCTCCGGCACCCCGTTGGACTTGAGGGGCAGATAGACCACCTCGATGACACTCTGATCCGCCTTGTTGTGGACCGCCGAGATGACACCGCTCCAGCGGGCCGGCTTGCCTTCCATCCCCTGCAGGGCGGGTTGATAGGCCACCAGCTGATCCGCAGGCTCATAGGCAAGCTCTTTGGGCACCGTGCTGCAACCGCCCAGCAGCAGCCCCACCAATCCCAGCATGATCACGGATTTTCTCATTCGTCTCTCCATCATCGTCCGATAAAGCAGCCCGGGGCAGCCGTTGCCGCCTATTCGCGACCCGGCAGTTTCTTCCAGGTCACCTTGTCACGCAGATAGACAGGGGTGGCTTGCTCAACCGGCACCGCCTCACCCGCAAACCAGGCCTGGCATGCCAGAGGCAGCATATCGGCGGCCGCCGGGAAACGCACCTGGCTTGGCATCAGCACATCTGCCAGGCCGCCCAGGGTCTCGCCATAGGTTTCAAAACCGGTGCCAACGCAGCTCACCGCGCCAGTCAGCTTGTCACGGGCCTGCACCAGTGCGGCTGGCTCGCTCACCACCTCCTCGCCCACCAGCGTCATCACCCCGTCCACCAAGGCGTAGTGGCCGAAATAGACCTCGTTCATGCGCGCATCGATGGCGGCAAGCACCTGCTCGGCCCCTTCCAGCTTATGGGCCCCCTGGGCCATGGCTGCCAGGGTGGAGACACCGATCATCGGCACGCCGGCACCAAAGGCGAGCCCCTGAGCCACGCTGATCCCGATCCGTACCCCGGTGAAGGATCCTGGCCCACGGCCGAAGGCGATGGCGTCGAGCTCATCCAACGATAGACCGGCTTCATCCAACAGAGCCTGAACCATGGGCAGGATCTTGCGGGTATGGTCACGGGGCGCCTCTTCCCAGCGGGAAAAGAGGGTGTCACCCACCAAGAGGGCTGCGGAGCAGGCTTCGGTGGCGGTATCCACGGCCAGGATCTTCAACTCATCCATTCTTTTTATTCTCTTCACATCAGTCAGTTAAATCGTCAGCATGGCCAAGGCCTGCCGTCATGCATGGCCGGGTGCAATCAGCCCCGGCGCGGCGGACTCACTCCCGTGGTCCGAAAAATTCTCCCAGGGTCGCCAGCTCCCGGGTCCGTGGAATGGCAGGCAGGCTCTTGATGAAGGTGGCGCCATAGGGCTTGTTGACCACCCGAGGATCACAAATAACCAGTACACCGTGATCACTGCGATCACGGATGAGCCGCCCCACCCCCTGCTTGAGGGCAATCACCGCCTTGGGCAACTGCAGCTCGGCAAAGGGATCTCCCCCCTTTAGCTTGCAATCCTCCACCCGTGCCTTGAGCTGGGGATCGTCCGGGCTCGCAAAGGGCAGCTTGTCGATGATAACACAGGACAATGCCGCCCCCCGCACGTCTATCCCCTCCCAGAAACTGCTGGTGGCCACCAGCACGGCCCGACCGTTCTCCACGAAGGTCTTGAGCAGCCGCAGCTTGTTGTCTTCCCCTTGCAGCAGGACGGTGCGGCCGATTTCCCGGCGCAGCACCTCGGCCACCTGGCGCATCACCTGATGGCTGGTGCAGAGGAAGAAGCACCCCCCCGGCGTCTTGTTGATGAGGGGGATCATCAGGGTCGCCAGCTGCTCCCCGCGCCCGAAGGCATTGGGCTCTGGCAAGAAACGGGGTACGCACAGGCGCGCTTGCTCGGCGTAATCGAACGGACTGTCGAGAATGAGTTCGGCGCTGCCGGCCAGCCCCATCTCGGCGACGAAGTGGGCGAAGCGATTGTCCACCGTCAAGGTGGCCGAGGTGAAGACCCAGGCCACCTCGGGGCGCTGCACCTCGGCACCGAAGCGCTCGGCGACCGACAGCGGCGTCAGATTGAGGGTAAAGTGCAGACGCGAACAGTCATACCAGTAGGAGAAACCGGTCTGGTTGACCGCCAGCACCTCCCCAAGGCGGGTGCGCAGCTCGCTGATGCGCTCGAAACAGTGATCCAGCTGCTCCCCTCGCCCGAGCGCCAGTTTCAGCACTTCATAACAGAGCCCGATGGCATCGTTGAGGCGGGCCAGCGCCTGGGCCCAGAGGGATTGTCTCAGCAGATCCCGGGTGTTGCCGCGCCCCCCCTCCACGCCGAAGGCAAGGCGCAGATCCTGACTGGCAATGGCGAGCCTGTCCGCCGCCTTGCCAAGCTGGGCCATGTCATGAGCCTCTGCCCGGTAGGCAAGCTGGATATCCTGCGCCAAATCCTGGATGGTGCGGCTGCCCACGGACTTGCCGAAGTAGTGGCTGGCGATCTCGGGCAGCTGGTGCGCCTCGTCGAATACATAGACCTGCGCCTCGGGCACCAGCTCGCCAAAGCCGGTGTCTTTGACCGCCATGTCGGCGAAAAAGAGGTGGTGGTTGATCACCACCACCTGGGCGTCCATGGCACGGCGCCGGGCGATGACCAGGTGACAATCATCGTAATAGGGGCAGTCGCGACCCAGGCAGTTGTCGTTGGTGCTGGTGACGTGGGCAAGGATCTCGGCGTTCTCCTGTAGCCCCGGGATATCCCCCACATCGCCGTTGTCGGTAGCGGTCGACCAGGATTTGACCTTCACGAGATCGCTCAGGACCTCGGGCTTTTGCAGATGGGATTCACTCAACAGCCGGTTCATCCGCTCGATGCAGAGGTAATTGCTGCGCCCCTTGAGCAGTGCCACCGGCGGGGTGTAGTGAAGCGCCCCCGTGATGGTGGGCAGATCCCGATAGAAGAGCTGCTCCTGCAGATTCTTGGACCCGGTGCTGATCACCACCCGCTTGCCGGATTCCAGCGCAGGCACCAGATAGGCATAGGTTTTGCCAGTGCCCGTTCCAGCCTCCACCAGCAAACGGCCACCTTGCTTGATGGCGCGGGACACCGCCTCGGCCATCTCCAGTTGCGGGGCACGGGCCTTGAAGCCGTCAATATGGCGGGCCAGGGGGCCGTCTGGCTTGAACAGGGTCTGGATGATGGTCAAAGGCATGTCCCGTTGCAAAAGCGGGCATTATGCCAAAAGCGCGGAAAAAGCGGGACTGATAATGCGTTCAGACGAAGAGATCAATCCGGTGGTCCGGATCCGGTTTGTGATCATCATCCTGTACCGCTGGTTGATCAGGCTTTGGCGGCTGCTCTCTCTGCTGGTGATGCTGGCCACCGCCGCCATTGTCGGTGCCTATCTTGCGCAGCTGATGTTTCTGGCTGATCTGGGTCACCTCCCGCTTGATGTCATCCGGGCTCGGTGTCGAGGGTGCACGGGGCAGGATGGGAAATAACAGGTCCTGGCTGGGCATGATGTCGCCTCCTTTGGCATCTCATTGTCTAGTTATCGACCAGAAAACCGTTTTCTCAACTTTAATCGTCCTGATCACATTTTTCGGTTGCATTTTCTGTCAAGGCAGGTAGTTTAAATCGGGCGTCAACAACGGCATCTGATTTGTAAAGGATTGATTACATCATGAAGTTCACCACCCTGAAGACTCATCATCACCATCATCATCCCGAATAGTCTTTCAGGAGGTTGACTGCTGGAAGACACTTAACTGGTGACTTCCAAAAGGACCGCAAGATTCATAAACCCTCGGAAGCACATACTTCCGAGGGTTTTTTCGTTTTTGACTAAAAGGAAATCGAGCAATGGAAACACAACGTCTGCGCATCGCCATGCAAAAATCCGGTCGTCTGAGCCAGGATTCCCAGGCCCTCTTCAAGAGCTGCGGCCTCAAGATCAACCTGCGGGAACAGCGCCTCATCGCCCATGTCGAGAACATGCCCATCGACATTCTGCGAGTGCGTGATGACGACATCCCGGGTCTGGTGATGGAAGGGGTGGTCGATCTTGGCATCATCGGCGAGAACGTTCTCGAAGAGGTGCAGCTCATTCGCGCAGCCCAGGGGCAGCCCTTTGCGGTGAAGACCCTCAAGCAGCTCGACTTCGGCGGCTGCCGCCTCTCTCTGGCGGTGCCGGACGATGTCAACTACACAGGACCCGAGAGCCTGGCCGACAAGCGCATCGCCACCTCCTACCCCGGTCTGCTCAAGCGCTTCTTCGACGAGAAGGGCCTGGGCTTCAAGAGCGTGATGCTGGGTGGCTCGGTGGAAGTGGCCCCCCGCGCGGGTCTGGCCGATGCCATCTGCGATCTGGTCTCCACCGGCGCGACCCTGGAAGCCAACGGCCTGAAAGAGGTCGAGGTGATCTACCGCTCCAAGGCCGTCCTGGTGCAGGCTCCCAACCCCCTGAACGATGCCAAGCAGAAACTCATCGACAAGCTGCTGCCCCGCATCCAGGGGATGCAGCAGGCGCGCGAAAGCAAATACATCATGCTGCACGCCCCCAAAGACAAGCTCGATGCCATCACCGATCTGCTGCCGGGGGCGGAGCGTCCCACCATCATGCAGCTCGCCGGTGACACCAACCAGGTGGCCCTGCACGTCGTCTCCAGCGAAACCCTGTTCTGGGAGACCATGGAACAGCTCAAGGCCCTGGGTGCCAGCTCCATCCTGGTGCTGCCCATTGAAAAGATGATGGAATAAGCCGAGATGATGGAATAAGGAAGACACATCATGCAGACCCTGATCTGGAAGACCCTCTCCCCCGCCCGGCAAGCCGAGGTCCTGACCCGGCCCGCCCTTGGCGACGAAGCCGACATCGGTACCGTGGTGCGAGACATCATTGCCGCGGTACGTAGCCGGGGCGATGAGGCCCTGCGCGAGCTGAGCCAGCGTTTCGAACGCGCGCCCCGCGAACAGCTTCGGGTGAGCGACGCGGAAGTGGATGCCGCCTGCGCTCGACTCGGTGATGACATCAAGGGTGCCATCGAGGCCGCCATCGCCAATATCCGTACCTTCCACGCCGCCCAGGTACAGCCCGTCGTCCGAGTCGAAACCCAGCCCGGGGTACTGTGCGAGCTGCGCACCCAACCCATCAGCCGGGTCGGCCTCTATGTCCCGGGAGGCAGCGCGCCGCTCCCCTCCACCGTGATGATGCTGGCCATTCCGGCAAGCCTGGCCGGTTGCCGTGAGGTGGTGCTCTGTACCCCGTCTCCGGCGAGCGACGAGATCCTGTTTGCCGCCCGCGCCTGTGGCGTCCGTCAGGTGTTCGCCATCGGCGGCGCCCAGGCCATCGCGGCCATGGCCTATGGCACGCAAACCATCCCCAAGGTGGACAAGATCTTCGGCCCGGGCAACGCCTATGTGACCGAAGCCAAGGGCCAGGTTTCCCGTGACTGGCGGGGCGCCGCCATCGACATGCCAGCCGGCCCCTCCGAGGTGCTGGTGATCGCAGACGAGAGCGCCAACCCGGCCTTCGTGGCATCGGATCTGCTCTCCCAGGCCGAGCACGGCCCCGACAGCCAGGTGGTGCTGGTCACCACCTCCGCTTCCCTGGCCGATGCCATCGGCAGCGAGATCCAGGCGCAACTCGCCGACCTCAGCCGCCGCGACATCGCCGAGCAAGCCCTGAAGGCAAGCCTGGTGATCCTCTGCGACAACCTGGAGGAGGCCTGCGCCATCTCCAACGCCTATGCACCGGAACACCTCATCGTGCAGACCCGGGCCCCCCGGGATCTGCTGGACAAGCTCGAGAACGCGGGCTCCATCTTCCTCGGGGCATGGACACCGGAGTCGGTCGGTGATTACGCCAGCGGCACCAACCACACCCTGCCCACCTACGGCTATGCCCGCACCTGCTCGAGCTTGGGGCTTGCCGACTATCAGCGCCGCTACACGGTTCAAGAGCTCACTGCAGACGGCATTCGCGGCCTTGGCCCCATCGTCCAGCGCATCGCCCAGGCCGAGGGGCTCGATGCCCACAAGCATGCCGTCACCCTCAGGTTGAACGCCCTGGCCGCCGAGCCCCAACAAACAGCACAGCAGAAGGATTTGTCATGAGCATCGTCAATCTGGCCCGTCGCGTTGTGCGGGCTCTCACTCCCTACCAGTCCGCTCGCCGCATCGGCGGCCAGGGCCACGTCTGGCTCAATGCCAACGAGGCCCCCCTGGCCTATCCCTTCACCGTCGAGGGGAGCCGCCTCAACCGCTATCCCGAGTGCCAGCCGGCCGAGGTGGTGAATGGCTATGCCGCCTACGCCGGGGTCAATCCGGATCAGGTGCTGGTAAGCCGCGGTGCCGACGAGGCCATCGAGCTCTTGATCCGCACCTTCTGCGAGGCAGGGGAAGATCAAATCCTCATCTGCCCCCCCACCTACGGCATGTACGCCATCAGCGCCGAGACCTGTGGCGTGGGGATTGTCGAGCAGCCATTGACCGCCAGCCGTCAGCCGGACTGGCCCGCCATCGCCGATCGCCTCTCTGACGTGAAGCTGGTGTTCCTCTGCTCCCCCAACAATCCCACCGGGGATCTGGTGGGCCGCAAGGGACTCGTCGCCCTGCTGGAGAAGGCCCGGGACCGCGCCATCATCGTCGTGGACGAGGCCTACATCGAGTTCTGCCCGGAGGCCTCCGTGGTGGACCTGCTCGCCCAATACCCGAACCTGGTGGTGACCCGCACCCTCTCCAAGGCCTTCGCCCTGGCAGGGATCCGCTGCGGCTTTACTTTGGGGGATCCAGAGGTGATTGCCATGCTGGCCAAGGTGATCGCGCCCTACCCCATTCCCGACCCCATCGCCCAGATTGCCGCCCAGGCGCTCTCTCCCATGGGGCTGGAATTGATGCAGGAGCGGGTGCAGGAGCTCAACAAGCAGAAGGCGCTCATCAAGGCGGAGCTGCTTCGTCTGTCCTGCGTCAAGGAAGTGTTCGAGGACAAAGGCAACTTCGTGCTGGTGCGCTTCAAAGATGGCGCCGCCGTGTTCGCCGCCATGAAGGCCGCCGGCATCATCTTGCGTGATTTCTCCAGCAAGCCTGGCCTTGACAACAGCATCCGCATCACCATCGGCTATCAGGGCGAAATGGACGCCGTGCTCGCCGTGCTGCGTGACCTGCCCCCACCCTCTCTGTAAGACAAGCAAGGATGTAGCGATGAAAACCCCGTTTTTGTTTATCGACCGTGACGGCACCCTGATCGAGGAGCCGGTCACCGACAAGCAGGTGGACAGCCTTGCGAAGCTGCGCTTCGAGCCCATGGTGATACCTGTGCTGCGTGAGCTCCAGGCCGCCGGCTACGTGCTGGTGATGGTGACCAACCAGGATGGGCTCGGCACCGCCAGCCTGCCCCTTGAACACTTCCAGCCGCCCCACGACCTGATGATGCACCTCTTCGAATCCCAGGGCGTCACTTGGGAGCAAGTGCTGATCTGTCCCCACTTCCCCACCGACGGTTGCAGCTGCCGCAAGCCTCACCTTGGGCTGGTGAAGGAGTATCTCGCCTCGGGCCGCATCGACTTTGCCAACTCCTTCGTGATTGGCGACAGACAGACCGACATCCAGCTTGCCGAGAACATGGGCATCCGCGGCATACGCTACCACCCGCAAGATCACGGCTGGACTGCCATTCGTGATCAGCTGCTCTCCAAGGGGCGCGTGGCCGAGGTGGAGCGCTACACCAAGGAGACCCGCATCCAGGTGGCGGTGGATCTCGACAAGAGCGGTGGCAACCAGATCGCCACCGGCATCGGCTTCTTCGATCACATGCTGGATCAGATAGCGACCCACGCGGGCTTTCGCCTCAAGCTCAAAGTGTGCGGCGATCTGCACATCGACGATCACCACACGGTGGAAGATGTGGGATTGGCACTGGGTCAAGCCCTGCGCCAGGCCCTTGGCAACAAGCGCGGCATCGGCCGCTTCGGCTTCGTGCTGGCGATGGACGAGGTGCAGGCGGTGATCGACGGGCGTCCCCGCCAGGAGGCTGACAGCACCTCGCTGACCGAGCTGGACGTGGCCACTGCGCTGGATCTGAGCGGCCGTCCCTACTTCGTGTTCGACTGCCCGAGCGGCTTTGGTCGCGACAGCGTGGGAGAGATGGCCACCGAGATGGTGCCCCACTTCTTCCGCTCCCTCTCTGACGCCATGGCCATCACCTTGCAGATGAAGGTGGGCAGCGGCAACACCCACCATCAGGTGGAGGCGCTGTTCAAAGGCTTTGGCCGCGCCCTGCGCCAGGCCATTCGCGTGGAAGGGAGCGAGCTTCCCTCCAGCAAGGGGGTGCTGTGATGGGGAAACAGAACCTGGTCATCATCGACACCGGCTGCGCCAACCTCGCCTCGGTGCGCATGGCGTTCGAGCGCCTCGGCGTGCAGCCCAGGGTGAGCTGCAAGGCCACCGACATCGAGCAGGCGGACAAACTGATCCTGCCCGGCGTCGGCACCGCCATCGCCGCCATGAAGAACCTCAATGAGCGGGAACTGGTGCCCCTCATTCGCGCCGCCAAGCAGCCGCTGCTCGGTTTTTGCCTCGGCATGCAGATGCTGGCACAGGCCTCGGAAGAGAACATGAGCGCCGATGGCAGCGAAGGAGCGCTCATCGACTGCCTCGGCATCGTGCCTGGCAGGATCCGCCTGATGGAGGTGGGCAACCTGCGCCTGCCCCACATGGGCTGGAACCAGATTGAACACGACGAGACCCACCCGCTACTCAAAGGCATTCCCAGCGGCAGCTACTTCTACTTTGTCCACTCCTATGCGCTGGAGGTGACCGACGCGACCCTGGCGACCTGCGGCTACGGCCTGCCCTTTACCGCCATCGTCGGGCGGGACAACTTCTTTGGCGCCCAATTCCACCCGGAGCGATCCGGCCCGGCCGGTGCCCGCCTACTGCAAAACTTTCTGGAGCTATGACAGGCATGATTATTCCCGCAATCGACCTTATCAACGGTCAGGTCGTGCGCCTCTATCAGGGCGACTACGGCCAGAAAACCGCCTACAGCGACAACCCGCAGGCCCGCTTCGATGACTATGTCAGCCAGGGGGCGGCGCAGCTGCACCTGGTGGATCTGGACGGCGCCAAGGATGCCAAGGCCCGCCAGTTGGCCCTCATCGCCCAGCTGCTGTCCGCCACCGAGGCACCGGTGCAGGTCGGCGGCGGCGTGCGCAGCGAACAGGATGTGGCCGACTTGCTGGCGGCCGGCGCCAGCCGGGTGGTGATCGGTTCCACCGCCGTCAAATCCCCGGATCTGGTGGCCAGCTGGATGGAGAAATATGGCCCCGAGCGCATCGTGCTGGCCCTGGATGTCAACATCGATGAACAGGGCAACCGCCACATCGCAGTGGCTGGCTGGCAGGAGAACAGCGGCATCTCCATCGAGGCGCTGATCGAGCGCTTCCTCCCCGCCGGACTTAAACACGTGCTCTGCACCGACATCAGCCGGGACGGTACCCTGGCGGGCACCAACGTCGAACTCTACCGGGATCTCTGTGCCCGCTACCCGAACGTCGGCTTCCAGGCGTCCGGCGGTATCGGCGGTCTGGCGGATATCGAGGCGCTCAAGGGAACCGGCGTCAAGGGGATCATCCTCGGCCGTGCCCTGCTGGAGGGCAAGTTTGACGTGGCAGAAGCCATTCGCTGCTGGGGTGACGGCCGCGCTGCGTGACGCGCCCCTTTCTGGCATCAGACAGCCTGCCCATCCGGGCAGGCCTCTTTCTCCCCGATGGGGGCGAATCTTATGATTTGGCAGCAATTGGCTCTATACTCGACCTCACAGGGATAGCGTCATGGAAGACATATGTTGACACCTCACAACGCCACCATCCTGATCGTCGACGACTCACCCGAAAATCTGATGGTACTGACCGAATTGCTTTCGCCTCATTACCGCGTGCTGGCTGCACAGAGCGGGGAAAAATGCCTGCGCATCGTCAGCGCGGATCCAAAGCCTGACCTCATCCTGCTGGATGTGATGATGCCCGGCATGGATGGTTATGAAGTGCTCAGGCAATTACGTCAGTCCCCGATCAGCAGCCGTATTCCCGTCGTTCTGCTCACCGCCCTCGCCGACCCCCAAAGCGAGGAGTTCGGCCTCTCCCTCGGCGCCGCCGACTACATCACCAAGCCCATCAAGCCGGTGGTCGTTCAGGCCCGGGTGCGTACCCAGCTGGAGGCAAAGCAGGCCCGTGACGGCCTGCAAAACCAGAATGCGGCGCTGGAAGCCGAGGTCGCGCGGCGAATGGCGGAAAACGACCTGATCCAGCAGGTCTCCATCCGCGCCCTCGCCCATCTGGCGGAGATCCGCGACCCCGAAACCGGCAACCATATCCTGCGCACCCAGGGCTATGTGCGTCTGCTGGCGAGCGCCCTGGCTGATCACCCCCGTTTCGCCGATACCCTGACCCCGGGTTACATCGACCTGCTGAGCCGATCCGCACCGCTTCATGATATCGGCAAGGTGGGCATTCCCGACCACATCCTGCTCAAACCGGGCAAGCTGACCCCGGAGGAGTGGCAGATCATGCGCACCCACGCCAAGCTCGGCAGCGATGCCATCGAGGAGGCCGAACAGGACATGGAGCAGCCCCTGGCCTTCCTCACCCTGGCCAAGGAGATCGCCCACTGGCACCACGAGAAGTGGGATGGCAGCGGCTACCCGGACGGCTTGCAAGGGGACGCCATCCCCCTCTCGGCTCGCCTGATGGCGCTGGCAGACGTGTTTGACGCCCTCATCTGCGCCAGGGTCTACAAGCCGGCCATGAGCTACGACGAGGCTCGCGCCCTCATCCTCTCCGGCAGCGGCCACCATTTCGATCCCGATGTCGTGACCGCCTTCGATCGCCATTTCGACGCGTTCGTCACCATTGCCGAACGCTACCAGGATGGCAGCGAGGCCGTGGATGGCTGAGGCTCCTCTGACCCGGGCACATGTGCTCAACGTCGTGCTCACCTATGCCGCCGTGGCAAGCCTGTGGATCCTGCTCTCCGACAAGGCGGTGGAGTGGCTGTTCAGCACCCCTGCCCAGTTCGCCATGGCAAGCACCATCAAGGGCTGGCTCTTCATCCTCATCACGGCCCTCATGCTTTATGCCATGCTGCGTCGTCGCATCAGCCAGCCAGCGGTGACGCCCGCCCTCTCCCGGCGTCAGTGGATCCCCTTCCTGCTGCTCAACGGGCTCATCCTGGCCCTGACCGCCATGGCCATCGCCCGCAACATCGAACTGACCCGGGACACGGAAGTGGCCCGTCTCGAAGCCATCGCCGATCTCAAAAGCCGGCGCATCACCGAATGGCTCGACAACCGCGATCAGGATGTCCGCCAGATCATCGAGAGCCCGCGTTATGGTGCCCTGCCTCCTGATGGGCTGACGGCAAAGACACAGTGGCTGACACAACTGCAGGACGTCCTCTCGCTGCGTGGATTCCAGGGGGCGACCCTGCTTGATCCTGCCGGCCATATCCTGTGGCAGACCCCGGGGGCTGGCCCCGTGAATAGTCCCCTGCAGGCCGCCCTTTCCCGGGTTGAGGCAGGCAAGGTGCTCAGAGTGGCCCCCTATGTCGATGGAAAGGGATACGCCAGACTGGATTTTCTGGCTCCCCTCGGCCCGTCAGGCCACGGGACCACCGTCCTCGCGCTGCACATCATCGGTACTGACTGGGCCGATCGCATCCTTCGTACCTGGCCCATCCCAGACAGCAGCGGAGAAGCCATTCTGTTTCGCCAGCAGGGGGATCAGGTCCACTATCTGAGTAGCCTGCGCTATCGCCCGGAACCGGCTCTCACCCTGCACTATCCCGTCACCCACCCCACCCTGCTGGCAGCCCAGTATTTGCGGCTCACCGAACGCGGCACGCCCCAGGTGCTTTATGGCCAGGATTACCGGGGCAGCGAGGTCTTCGGGGTTGTCTATCCGGTCATGAACACGGACTGGTACCTGCTGGCCAAGATCGACAAGGCGGAACTCTACCAGGCCACCTTCAAGGAGAGCGTCTGGATCGGTCTCATCGGCCTGCTGGTGCTCTTTGTCACCAACGCCGGCATCATCCTGCTGCGCCAGCACACCCGGCTGCAGATGGCCGAGCAGCTTCAGCACTCCCAGTCCCAGCGGCTGGAGGCGTTGCAACTGCTCTCCGCCATCGCCGACAGCTCGGAAGACGCCATCTTCGCCAAGAACAAGGAGGGCAGATACATCCTCTTCAACCGGGCCGCCAGCCAGTTTGTCGGCAAGCCGGTTGACGAGGTGCTGGGCCAGGATGATCTGACGCTCTTCCCGCCGCAGCAGGCGCAGATGCTGATGGCATCCGGGCGCCAGGTCATAGAGCGCAACCGGGTGCAGACCGAGGAGGAGTACCTGACCCTGCCCGATGGCGAGCATGTGTTTCTCGCAACCAAAGGCCCCTTGCAAGACAGCGAGGGGCAGGTGATCGGGATCTTCGGCATCTCTCGGGACATCACGGACTTCAAACGGGCCGAGGCCGACTTGCGAGAGCGCGAGGGGCTGTTCCGTGCCCTGGTGGAGCAATCCCTTGCCGGGATCTACATCATCCAGCAGGGTCGGCTCTGCTACATCAACCCCTGTTTTGCCCGACTGTTTGGCTATGACACCCCGGGGGCGCTGATCGCCGTTGGCCAGTTACACGCCCTTGCCGCTCCCAAGGACAGCACCAGGGTCGCCGAGCTGGTGCACGCGTGCGAGCAGGACGCGCGCGATATCCACACCCGCTTCAGTGCCCTGCATCAGCACGGGGAATCCCTGGAGGTCGAGCTGTACGGGCGGCGCGTCGACTACCTCGGCCAGCCCGCCATCATCGGCATTCTGCTCGATGTCACCGAACGGGAGCAGGTTGAACAGGCCCTGACCCGCCAGGCCAGCGAGCTGCGCCAGCAGAACCATGAGCTGGAGCGGTTCAACAAGGTGATGGTGGACAGGGAGCTCGCCATGCTGGCCCTCAAGCACCAGATCAACGGGCTCTCCCGTCAGCTCGGAGTGCCGCCCCCCTATCCCCAGGCCCCCATGCCACCGGAGGATCTCCCATGATGAGCTGGTCACCCCTGTGGCATGTGCGCCCCTCTACCCAGCGCTGGGGGATCTCCCTGCTGGCCGTGCTGCTGCCCGTTCTGATGTTGCAAATCCGTGTCCAGCTGCCCATCGCCTTTGGTGAGCGACCGCTGCTGGTTCTCTTCATGCTGCCCATCATCGTCTGCGCCCTGTTGGGGGGCTTGTTGCCTGGTCTGCTCTGCACCCTGATCACCGCCCTGGTCACCAGCTATTTCATGCTCCCCCCCATCTATTCACTGAGTGTCGAGGCTGGCCAGGATCTGGTGCAATGGTGCCTGCTCATCGCCAACGGTCTGCTCATCAGCGTGCTCAGTGCCGCCTTTCATCGCGCCCGGGCCAGAGAGGTCCTGCGCTGGCAGGAGCTGATGAACACCCAGAACCAGTTGCAGCAGAGCGAGAACCGCTTCCAGGTCACCTTCGAACAGGCAGCGGTCGGCATCGCCCTGGTCTCCCCCGATGGACACTGGCTGCGTGTCAATCAGCGGCTGTGCCACATCCTGGGCTACCGGGCCGACGAGCTCACCGGGATGACGTTCCAGCAGTTGACCCACCCGGACGATCTCTACCTCGATGAGGCCCATGTGGCCCGGATGCTGGCGGGAACTATCCCCCACTACACCCTGGAGAAGCGCTACCTGCACAAGGGGGGCGAGATCATCTGGACCACTCTGACGGTGGCCCTGGTGCGCGACGCCGAAGGCAATCCCGACTACTTCATCTCCATCATCGAGGACAACCGGCAGAACAAGGAGACCGAGGAGGCGCTGCGCCGCAATGAAGCCATACTGCGCGAGTCCCAGCGTCTCGCCAAGATAGGGAACTGGCGCTGGCGCGTGGCCGATGACAGCCACTTCTGGTCACCGGAGATCTATCGCATCTATGGCCGGGATCCGGCCCTCCCCCCCGCCGTCTATCCCGAGGTCAGAAAATACTTCACCCAGGAGGGGTGGCACACGGTGGCCCAGGCCGTCGAGCGCTGCAGGCTGGACGGGCAGCCCTACGAGTGCGATGCCGAAGTGATCACGGAGCAGGGGGAGACCGCCTGGGTCATTGCCCGTGGGGCGGCGCTCAGGGACAGGGATGGCACCATACTCGAGCTCTACGGCACCGTGCAGGACATCACGGAGCGCAAGCTCGCGGAGCAGCGCCTGCAACACAATCAGCAGATGGCGCTCGATACCCAGCGTCGTGCTCGCCTCGCAGCCCTGAACCTGATGGACGACGCCATCAGTGCACGGGTGCGCGCCGAAACCGTCAGCAGCGCCCTGCGCGAGAGCGAACAGCGCCTGCTGATGGCCCAGGAAGGGGCCCATGTCGGCATCTGGGAATGGGACATGGTCAGCAACCGTCTCTTCTTCTCGCCGGAATGCGCCCGCCTCTATGGCCGCAGTGCCGAGGCGCTCGGCGAGCTGGCCGCCTGGCAAGCCTGCCTGCATCCGGATGACAGGCCGCACATCGAGCAGTTGCTGGCGGAGCGGGCGGTCAGCGGCGCCCCCGTCGAGCTGGAGTTCAGGATCCTGCTGCCAGATGGCGGCATCCGCTGGCTGGTGAGCAAAGGGAGCGTCTATCGGGACGCCCAGCAACGGCCCGTGCGCCTCCTTGGCATCCATCTGGACATCACCCAGAGCAAGCTGGCCGAGCAGCAGTTGCGCCAGTTGTCCCTGGCCCTCGAACAGAGCCCTGACGGCGTCTTCATCACCGACACCCGGGCGCGCATCGAGTACGTCAACCCCGCCTTCCTCGCCGCCAGCGGTTACCAGCAGCACGAGGTGATAGGCCGGACCCCGTCCCTGCTGCGCTCTGGCCTCACCCCGGATGCCAGCTATGTCGCCCTGTGGGATGCCATCAACCACGGCCAGCGCTGGCATGGCGAATTCATCAACCAGCGCAAGGATGGCTCCCACTACCAGGTGCTGGCCACGGTGTCGCCGATCCGCCAGGAGAGCGGTGAAATCACCCACTACGTCACGGTCCAGGCCGACATCACCGAGAAGAAACAGCTCGGCGAGGAGCTGGACCAGTATCGCTACCACCTGGAGGAGATGGTCAACGAGCGCACCCGGCAGCTGGCCCAGGCCCACCAGCGGGCCGAAAGTGCCAACCACGCCAAGAGCGCCTTCCTTGCCAACATGAGCCACGAGATCCGCACCCCCATGAATGCCATCCTGGGGCTCACCTATCTGCTCAAGCGCGACACCCGGGATCCCACCGACCTCGAACGGCTGACCAAGATAGACACTGCCGCCCAGCACCTGCTCAGCATCCTCAACGACATCCTGGATCTCTCCAAGATCGATGCGGGCAAGATGACGCTGGAGCTGACCGATTTCACCCTCACCGCCATGCTGGACAACGTCCGCGCCCTGATGAACGACCAGGCCAGGGCCAAGGGGCTCACCATAGTGACGGACATCGGCGATACCCCCGCCTGGGTGCACGGCGACATCACCCGCCTGCGCCAGGCCCTGCTCAACTATGCGACCAACGCCATCAAGTTCACCGAGCAGGGAACCGTCACCCTGCGCGTCAGGCTGGCCCGCCCCCTCACCACCGGCTACCTGCTGCGCTTCGAGGTGGAAGATACCGGCATCGGCATCACCCCTGCGCAGCGCGAGAAGCTGTTCCAGGCGTTCGAACAGGCGGATGTCTCCACCACTCGCAGATATGGCGGCACTGGCCTTGGCCTTGCAATCACCAGCCGGATCGCCGCCCTGATGGGGGGTGAGGTCGGAGTCACCAGCGAGCCAGGCCAGGGAAGCTGCTTCTGGTTTACCGCCAGGCTGTTCAAGGCAAAAGAGGACGCTCCTTCCCGGACCCCGTCCGAGCAGGGGAACCAACAGGCCTTCAGCTTCCCTCGCCACGCCCGGATCCTGCTGGTGGAAGACAACGCCATCAACCGGGAAGTGGTGCTCGAGCTCCTGTGCCACAGCGGCCTCGTCATCGAGACGGCCGTCAACGGCCAGGAGGCCCTGGCCCTCGTCAGCCAGCACCCCTTCGACCTCATCCTGATGGACATACAGATGCCAGTGATGGATGGCTACAGCGCCACCCGCGCCATCCGGGCCCTGCCCGGCATGGACAGGCTGCCCATCCTGGCGCTCACCGCCAGCGCCTTCGAGGAGGACAGAAAGGCGAGCGCATCGGCCGGCATGAACGATTTCATTGCCAAGCCCGTCACCCCCGCCAAGCTGTTTGAAGCCCTGCAGCGCTGGCTGCCCCAAGGCAAGGTCCCCGAGCTTGCCCCGGACGACAGCACTCGCCATCCCGTGACAGGCCCCCTTGCCCGCCTGCAGGCACACCCGGGTCTGGATCTCGACCAGGGGCTGGCGGCCCTCAACGGCAATCAGGAGAAATACCTGGCCCTGCTTCGCGACTTCATCCATGAGCATGGCCAGGACATGACCCGGCTGCACCGCCACTTGCAGGCCGGGGAGCACAGCGATGCAACCCGCATGGTCCATAGCCTGCGCGGCGTGGCGAGCACCCTGGGGGCACATGAGCTGTCGCGCCACTGCCTGGCCCTGGAGCAGGCCATCGCGGACGGCAACACTGAGCCCACCGGACTCATGTCATCCATCGATGAAGAGATCGCCGCCCTTTGCGCTCTGCTCGGGGACGATCTCGCCGCCCCGACCACCGATCTGGTGCCTCTGGGGGATCAGTGGCGCCAGCAACTGCTGGGCCAGATGGAAGCCCTGCTGGTGCAAAGCGACACCGCCGTGATCCCCCTCTACGAGCAGTATTCCGGTCCCCTTCGCCTCATGCTGGGGTCTCGCAGCGACACCCTGACCAGGCAACTGAAGGCGTTTGATTTTGATGCCGCCCTGCTCACCCTGCGCCAGCATATGGCAACGGACGAGACCCACCCGGACGATCGGGCTCCCCTCCCCGAGGCGCCAGCCTGCCATCCGGGGCAGGTCAAGGGCGACAAAGGGTTGAATCACTGAATGAAGTCATGCATATAGTGGGGTGCCCAGAGGCGACGAGACGGCCTGCCGGGCCTGTCGTTTCTCCCTTCATGGGCCCCCGTTCAAGGCATGCCAACCGTGTTCCCGTCCGCCGCCCGGGCCAACGCCGGCGGCAGAACGACGTTTCTTTAACCGTGCTTTACATGGAGCAATGAGCATGTTGTCAAAGCGTATTATCCCCTGTCTCGACGTCAAAGATGGCGTGGTGGTCAAGGGCGTGCAGTTTCGCAACCACGAGGTGATGGGCGGCATTGTCGACCTCGCCCGCCGCTACGCCGCCGAGGGCGCCGATGAGCTGGTCTTCTATGACATCACCGCCTCGAGCGACGAACGGGTAGTGGACAAGAGCTGGGTAAGCCGGGTGGCGGAAGTCATCGACATCCCCTTCTGCGTCGCCGGCGGCATCAAAAGCGTGGAGGATGCCCGCCAGATCCTGGAATTCGGTGCCGACAAGGTCTCCATCAACTCCCCCGCCCTGGCCGATCCCACCCTGATCACCCGGCTCGCCGAGCGCTTCGGCGTGCAGTGCGTGGTGGTGGGTATCGACTCCTACTTCGATGCCGCCCTCGGTCAATATCAGGTCAAACAGTTTACCGGCGACGAGAGCCGCACCCGCACCACCACCTGGACCACCCTGGAGTGGGTACAGGAAGTGCAGCGCCGGGGCGCGGGAGAGATAGTGCTCAACGTGATGAACCAGGACGGCATGCGTCAGGGGTACGACCTTGAGCAGCTCAAGCTGGTGCGCGCCGTGTGCAAGGTGCCCCTCATCGCCTCCGGCGGCGCCGGGGCCATGGAGCACTTTCGCGATGCCTTTACCCTGGCCGACGTGGACGGGGCGCTGGCCGCCTCCGTGTTCCACAAGGGCCTCATTCCCATTCCCGAATTGAAACGCTGGCTGAAAAACGAAGGAGTCGCCATCCGTGAATAATCAAGCAGTAGACAATGCATTGCCGCTGGCCGAGCGCCTGGACTGGGCCAAGTGTGAGGGCATGATCCCCGCCATCGTCCAGCATTCCCTCAGCGGCGAAGTGCTGATGCAGGGCTTCATGACCCGCGAGGCGCTGGAAAAGACCCAGACCACCGGCCAGGTCACCTTCTTCAGCCGCAGCAAGCAGCGCCTGTGGACCAAGGGCGAGAGCTCGGGTCATGTGCTCAAGCTCGTCGCCATCACCACCGACTGCGATCAGGACTCCCTGCTCATTGCCGCCGACCCGGTCGGCCCCACCTGCCATCTGGGCAACCCCTCCTGCTTCGACGGCCACCCCGTGCCGCCGCTCGGCTTCCTGGCCGAGCTCGAACAGATCCTGGCATCACGCAAAGGGGCAGATCCCGCCACCAGCTACACCGCCAGCCTCTATGGCAAAGGCACCAAGCGCATCGCCCAGAAGGTGGGTGAAGAGGGGGTGGAAGTGGCCCTGGCCGCCATGGCGAAAGACAGGGAAGAGCTCATCAACGAATCCGCTGACCTGCTCTACCACCTGACAGTCTTGCTGCAAAACGAAGGCTTGGGTTTGAAGGATGTGGTGCAGCGCCTGCATGAGCGCCACACCAAGTAATTATTGAATTCTGTTCAACAAAACGGGCCCTGTGGGCCCGTTTCATTTCATGATTGCCCCCTCGCCGGGGGATGGCAGGCCCCGCGCCGCCCTCAGCCGATACGGGTCCAGAAGCTCATGTTGACCGAGTGATGGTCAAGCAGGGTCAGGTACTCCCCTGCCACGTCGTTGTGCAGCCACTGCTGGCAATAGGCTTCCACCAGCGACTGGCTGGGGGCCATCACCACATCGGCATAGAGGCCGTCGGCGCCGCGCAGCAGGCAGTGCATGATGAGCTCGGATTGCTGAAGAAGAAACTCGGACTCGACCCGCCGTGACAGGGCGAGCAAATCCGCCTCCGTCACCCCTTCCCTGAGCCTGAAGGTGGCAAATTCGACGCCCCCTGCCTGTTGCATGTCACCCTTGATGATCATCTCGTTTTCTCCGTTGTGGATGGTCTGGAGAACCCAGCATAACGAAGGGCTACTGACAGCCTTGTGTCAGTCCTGAATGACTTTTTCGGCGCCACTGCGCCCAGGGGGAAACGCATCCGACTGGCGCAGGGCAAGGTAATCGGCCAGGGTCGCGCCAGGGGGCGCCCCTTCCCCCTGACGGCACGGCGCCAGGGTGTCGATGCGATCCACCCTGAAATCCCGGTAGGCCCGGCGCAGCGCACACCAGGCGCCGAGCGTCCAGCATCCGCCCCAGTAGAAGAGCCCGAGGGGAAAGAGCTGGCGTTCCGTCCTGCTGGCGCTGGCATCCCGGTAGCCAATGTGCAGCCAGTGACCGGCCGTGATGGCGTCGTGCAACCTGTCCCAGCGAGCGTATGCAGGCTGCGCCGTGGAATAGTCAGGCACCCGCACCACGGGGACGCGAGGTGCCCGAGCCTCCTTGGCGGGCAGGGCCGCCTCAATCTTGGCGAGCAGGGCGCGGGCCGGATCGGCCATCCCCTTGCCCGTCAGCACCGCCACCAGGTTCACCCCGGTGATGAGGGCCTCCAGCTCGGTCGCACTCAGTTGCAACGGTGCCATTTCGAACCCCTCGCTCAGCCGATAGCCCAGCCCGGCTTCCCCGTAAACCGGAATGCCCGCCAAAGAGAGATCGTCGATATAGCGGTAGATGGTGCGCTCCGACACGCACAGGCGCGTCGCCAGCTCCCGGGCGGTCAGGGGTTGATGCGCCCGCAGCAGGTTGGTCAGTTGAAACAGACGGTCCGATTTTCTCACAGGCATCCTCAGGCTGGCGGGACATGGCGGCCATGGTAAGCCGGGACGGGCTCGAAAGGCACGTCTTGTTGGCTGGCGACCGCTACCGGCGAGGCCCTGCTTCTTTGCATCGCGCAACACAAAACGGGCCCGCAGGCCCGTTGATGGCGCGGCGCCTTTGTCGTCACGCCAACTGCTTGCGCAGCATGAATTTTTGCACCTTGCCGGTGGAGGTCTTGGGCAGCGGGGTGAAGATGATGTGCTTGGGGGCCTTGAAGTGGGCCATCTGCTCGCGGCAGAACGCAATGAGCTCGGCCTGGGTGAGCTCGCGCCCCTCCTTGAGCTTGACGAAGGCGCAGGGCACCTCCCCCCAGGTCTCGTCCGGCATGGCGATCACCGCGGCTTCTTCCACATCGGGGTGGCGATAGAGCACGTCCTCCACCTCCAGGCTGGAAATGTTCTCCCCGCCGGAGATGATGATGTCCTTGGATCTGTCCTTGATCTCCACATAGCCGTCCGGGTGCCAGACCGCGAGATCCCCGCTTCGAAACCATCCCTGTGCCATCGCCTCCTCGCTCGCCGACGGGTTCTTGAGGTAGCCCTTCATGACGATGTTGCCCCGCAGCACTATCTCTCCCAGGGTCTTGCCATCCATGGGAACCGGCTCGCCGCTGACGGGGTTGATGACCCGCATCTCCCCTTGCAGGGGGGAGGCCACCCCCTGGCGCGCCTTGAGACGGGAGAGGGTGGTGGCATCCTGCCCCTGCCAGCGTCTTTGCGGCTCGCACACCACGCAGGGGCCATAGGTTTTGGTGAGGCCATAGACATGGGTCACGGCGATCCCCATGGCCTCCATGCCGGCGATCACGGTGGCGGGCGGCGCAGCCCCCGCCGTCATCGCCTTGACGGGGTGGTCGAGTCCCTGCTTGAGGGCCGGATCGGCATTGTTGAGCATATTGAGCACGATGGGGGCGGCGCAGAAATGGCTCACCTTGTGTTCGCGCAGCGCCCCGTAGATGGCCGCCGCCTGCACGTGGCGCAGACAGACGCTCACCCCGGCGGTGGCCGCCAGGGTCCAGGGGAAGCACCAGCCGTTGCAGTGGAACATCGGCAGGGTCCAGAGGTAGACCGGGTGCTTGGGCAGCTCCCAGGAGAGGGCATTGTTGACCGCATTGAGGTGGGCGCCGCGATGGTGATAGACCACCCCCTTGGGGTTCCCCGTGGTGCCGGAGGTGTAGTTGAGGGAATTGACATCCTCCCCCACCTTAGCGCTTCGCGTCACAGGAGGGGGATTCCCATTACTGGGTGATAGCTGCTCGCGCAGTACCGGGTTCCTGCTTCATCGGGCGGCCTGATTGCACCACGCCTCCACAGGCTAAAACGGCGTGTCCCG
>NZ_JAGKRK010000011.1:0-70779 GCF_017939325.1 Aeromonas sp. MaB10011B
ATATGACGGCGAAACGCACGACAACTACAATCCGGCCTTTATGGCGGCCCTCGGCATGAGCGAGGAAACGATCGCCTCCGTACTGGCCCAGCGCGACTATGAGCGGACAGATGGGCAGTTGGCGCGGCGCCGGATGGCCTATGTGGTCGAGTCCGATCCATTGTTCCTGGAGTGGCAATATGACAAGACACCCGCCGCCGAGCAGACGTGGCGAGACAAGGTGGCGGAGATCAAGTCCCGATACCCCGTTGCCGGCGACGGGGCCACAGAATGATCGTTCGTCTTGAGCCCATTACGGCGATCGTGGTCGCCGTGCTGCTTGGCTGGGCGTGGAATGCCGCGACCGCTCCGGGGCCTGTCTGTCAGGTGCAGGAGCGGCACCAGGGTAAAACCGTCCTGGTGCCGCGCCCCTGCGCCGATGTGCTGCCAAAGTAATTGAACCCGCCCCGGCCATGTGCCGGGGCTCTGAGGCTCGAATCGCGATCTGGAACTATGGGCGCCACAACAATCGCCATGATTACCCCCAGAAATGATGCTCCAGTTTGGGGCCATCTTGGGGCCAAAAAATGCAGGAATAATGTGTTTGGGGCTAAAATGGGGCCACGAAAAGAGCTGGGGAAAGCCAAGATTAGCTGCTGATAACTAATTGTAAGCTTCTGAATTTGCCAGCTTTATGCGGCTCTTGGTGGCTCTATCTAGCTTTCGTTCTGCCTCAATGGTTCATCGTGTAAATAAATTGAGCCATTGGCTAATTCTCTTCCTTTCAGCAGTTTAATGTCTTGGCATTAACAAACTGATGTCGTGGTGGGGCCGGGCCGACGGGCCGTCAACCCGGTTCCAAAAAACCCGTCGATTGTAAACCAATGGGAGAGGGGCGGCAAAGCCGGGCGCCGCAGGCCGGGACGGCCGACAGGCGCGAGGGAAGAGGGGCAACCGGGTAAGCTCAGCGCGGTGAGTTGCGGCGGGCCGGTTTGTCAGGATCCTGCCCCGAGTAGTAGAGCACCCGCTGCACATACTCCTGGGTTTCCTGATAGGGCGGCACACCGCCGTGGCGCAGCACGGCCTGCTCCCCGGCGTTGTAGGCGGCGCTGATCCTCACCCAGTCCGGACCGAACTGCTTCTCCAGCCACTTCAGGTAGATCATGGCACCACGGATGTTCTGCTGGGCATCGAACGGCCGGGTCACGCCGAAGCGGGCCTGGGTTTCGGGAATGAGCTGCATGACGCCCTGCGCCTGCTTGGGGGAGACGGCGGTACTGTTCAGATTGGATTCGGCGATGGCGATGGCCAGGGCGAGTTGAGGGTCCACTTTGTGACGCTGGGCGGCCTGGCGGATCATGACGGCCAGCTTTTGCTTGGCCTGTGACTGTCTGGCCAGGTAGCGCTCCTGATCGAAGGGGGTACTGGGGCGCACCCAGGGGGCTCCGCCACCGCCTCCAATGCCGCAGGTACCCAGGGGCGCATTGCCGACCCGCTCGTTGTAGTAACGGGCGGCTTGCTGGTTGCCAAGGCGCATGGCCATGGCCAGGTAGGCGTTGGCGCTGCGGGCATTGCGGATCCCCTGGGGGCCGCGGGCCAGCAGGCGGCCGATGCGGTAATAGGCTTCCGGGTTGCCAAGGTTGGCGGCGGTGCAGTAGTGGGCGATGGCCTGCCGCGGATTGCCCTGTTCCATGGCGGCGCCCTGGCGCAGTGCGCTCATGGCCTTGGGGGCCTGACGAAAGGGATCTGCGTGGGAAGTGGTGGCGAGCAGTATCAGGAGTCCCCAGCCCCAGAGTCGTTTTTTCATGGAAACCTCGTCGTTGGTATCCGCAACATATAGGCCCGATCCGGGGAGGGACGCCAGCCAGCAGATGGAACATCTGGTTATGTGGGTGAGCGGCAGAGATGAAAACGGTATGGAACTTTTGGTGCAGAGGAGAGGCGGTATGGCTCCCGGGTCAGTGACTGCTTTGATAGATTTGTTAATTGAAGTTCAATATGCTGACACAGTTGTTTTCTAACGCCTTGTATTTGCATGATGTCAGCCAGGCCTCGATGCAATGTCGTCGGGTCTGCCGGGTGAATCGATAGCGCCTCTGATGAGGGCAGGATGTGCATATGGTCGAATCGGTCGATATCTCTGTCGTGGTACCCGCCAAGGATGAGCGGGACAATCTGGCCCCGCTTGTCGGCGAAATAGATGCCGCCCTTGGGGGCAGGTTCGAGTACGAACTTATCTATGTGGACGATGGCAGTGTGGACGACAGCCATGTGGTGCTGCGCGATTTGCAGACGCGTTTCACCAGGCTGAGGGTGCTGTGCCATGTCCATGCCGTGGGCCAGAGCATGGCGGTGCTGAGCGGTGTGCGCCAC
Organism: Aeromonas sp. MaB10011B; assembly: GCF_017939325.1. Taxonomy (NCBI): domain Bacteria; kingdom Pseudomonadati; phylum Pseudomonadota; class Gammaproteobacteria; order Aeromonadales; family Aeromonadaceae; genus Aeromonas; species Aeromonas sp. MaB10011B. The sequence continues at coordinate 2,353 of NZ_JAGKRK010000011.1, forward strand.
GGGCGTGGCGACTGGCTGGTGGTACTCGACGGCGATGGTCAGAACGATCCCGCCGACATTCCCGCCATGCTGGAGGAGGCGATGCGCCGCTACCAGAGCGATCCATACCAGGTGGGCCTCATCGGCCACAGGGTCAACCGCCGTGACGACTGGGTCAAGCGCCTCTCTTCAAAGCTGGCCAACGGCTTTCGCGATCTGCTGCTGCGCGACGGCATTCCGGATACCGGCTGCGGGCTCAAGGTGGTGCGTCGCGACTGGTATCTGAAACTGCCCGCCTTCAATCACATGCACCGCTACATCCCCGCGCTGATCCAGGCACAAGGGGGGCGCATGGCGCCCTGGCCGGTCAACCACAGGCCACGCCAGGCGGGCATCTCCAAATACGGGGTCTGGAACCGGCTCTGGGTCGGGCTGGTGGACGTGGTCGGGGTCTGGTGGTTGCTGCGCCGATCCAAGGTGGTTGAAATCCGGGAGATGCTGGAGTGATGGACACCTGGCTGTCTACCCCCATCGACTGGCTGGACTGGACCGGGGTGCATGTCACCGGCTGGAAGCTGATCGGCTACACAGGGGCGCTGATGTTCGGCGGACGCTGGCTGGTGCAGTTTCTGGCGTCCAGGCGGGCGGGACGACCCGTCATCCCGCGCCTGTTCTGGTACATGAGCGTGCTCGGCAGCCTGATGACGCTCAGTTACTTCACCTTCTCTCCCAAGCAGGACTCCGTCGGCGTGCTGCAAAACCTCTTCCCCACCTTCACCGCACTCTACAGCCTCTATCTCGATATCCAGCATCGGGGCTGGCGGCGGGACAAGGCAGTGACCGGGGAGGCCCGTCATGGTGAGTGATCGCACCCTGCTCAATCAGACGTCCCTTGGCTGGTTGCTGCTGATCGCGCTGGTGGTGCTGGGGGCCGGGCTGGGTCTGCGGGATCCCTGGCCGGCGGACGAGCCGCGCTTCGCCCTGATCGCCCGGGAGATGGTGGAGAGTGGCCAGTGGCTCTTCCCCATGCGCGGCGGGGAGCTCTATCCGGACAAGCCGCCGCTGTTTATGTGGGGGATCGCGATCGGTTATGTGTTGACTGGCTCTATCAAGGTGGCCTTTCTGCTGCCCTCCCTGCTGTCTGGCTTGCTGACCATCTTGCTGGTGTGGGATCTGGGGCGCCGCCTGTGGGATCCTGCGACGGGATTTCTGGCGGGCTTGCTGCTGCTCTTTACCGTCCAGTTCACCCTGCAGGCCAAGACGGCGCAGATCGACGGCCTGGTCACCTTCTTCATCACCCTCGGTCTCTATGGTTTTCTGCGCTTCCTCCTCTGCGGTGGCGGGTGGCGCTGGTACTGGCTCGGCTGGTTTGCCGCGGGGCTTGGCGTCATCACCAAGGGGGTGGGAGTACTGGCCCTGCTGGTGCTGCTTCCCGCGCTCTGGACCCACAGGGCACAAATCCGCGCCGCGCCTTTGTCAGCCTGGCTGAAGGCCCTGCTCGGGCCGCTGGCCATGGCCCTGGCGATGGGCCTCTGGCTGGTCCCCATGCTGGAGGCCGTGACCCGAAGCGGAGATCCCCTCCTGCTGGCCTACAGAGACAACATACTGCTGCGCCAGACGGTGACTCGCTATACCAGCGCCTGGCACCACGTCAAACCCTTCTGGTACTACCTCACCTCGGTGATCCCGCCGTTCTGGCTGCCGCTCTCCCTGCTGCTGCCCTGGCTGGTGGTGGCCTGGCGGCGCGCCATCCGGGCGCAGGACAGGCGTATCCTGCTGCTGCTGGGTTATCTGGTGCTGGTGGTGCTGTTTTTCTCCTGCTCGCCGGGCAAGCGGGGCGTCTACATCACACCCGGTACGCCCGCCCTGGCGCTCCTTACCGCACCCTTCATCGGCACCCTGCTGGTCCGGGTCTGGCCGGGGCGACTGCTGGCCGGGCTCGGCTGGCTGCTGGGGGGGGCAGGGCTGGTGGGGGCTCTGGTGCTGGCATTTAGCGACAGAGTGGCCAGCCGTCTGGGGGAACTGGGGCCGGATCCCTGGCTTCCCCTGCTGGTGCTGGGGGGATCCTTGCTGCTGATCAATGCCTGGCTTCGCCGGGCGCCACTGACCGCCATTCTCAGCTCCCTGGCGGTGGGGTGGTTGATCTACTCCTGCTGGATCAGCGTGCGCCTCAACGAGGTGCGCACCCCTCAGGCAGTCATGGCATTGGCGGCGCAGAAGGTGCCTGCGGGGGATGAACTGCTGCTGGCGGGATTCAAGGAGCAGCATCTGCTGTTTAGCCTGCAACCAGTGAAACATTACCCTTATCTGATGGGGGACGGGGAGCAGGCCCGGGAAGCTGCCGCCTGGATAGGGGCTGCCCCCGGGCGCTGGGTACTGGGGAGCGCCGACCTGATGGTGAGGTGTTTTGACCCCGCGAAGATGGAAAACCTCGGCAACCGTCACCGCACCGACTGGCTGCTGGCAGGCCCGCAGGCCCTCAAACCCGCCTGTCGTGGGCTCTCCCCCACCATGGTGCCCTTCAGCTATACCCCTTCATCCTGAGCGCAGGGTCTGAGCCAGGGGACCCTGCCACCTCGTTTGGCTCAGACCCGGTAGTAGTCCCGATACCAGCGGACAAAGCTGTCTACACCTTCCTTGAGCCCGATACGGGGGCGATAGCCCGTGGCGTCGAACAGCGAGCGGGTGTCGGCCCAGGTGGCGAGCACGTCGCCGGGCTGCATGGGCAGCATGTTGCGGATGGCCCGTTTGCCGAGGGCCGACTCGATGGCATCCACGAAGTCCAGCAGCCTGACCGGGCTGCCGTTGCCGATGTTGAAGAGGCGATAGGGGGCCGGGCTGGCGTCCGGGGCTCCCTGCCAGTGGGCATCGCCCGCGGGGGGGCTGTCTGAGATGCGCACTACCCCCTCGACGATGTCGTCGACATGGGTGAAATCCCGGCTGAGCTGGCCCTGGTTGTAGAGGTCGATGGGGTCGCCGTTCAGGATGGCGTGTACGAACTTGAACAGGGCCATGTCGGGCCGACCCCAGGGGCCGTAGACGGTGAAAAAGCGCAGCCCGGTGGTGGGCAGGCCGTAGAGATGGGAGTAGGAGTGGGCCATCAGCTCCCCCGCCTTCTTGCTCGCCGCATAGAGGGAGACGGGATGATCCGCCCCATCGGACGGTTTGAACGGCATCTGTTCGTTCAGCCCGTAGACCGAGCTGGAGGAGGCATAGACCAGATGCTGCACTCGGGTCTGGCGACACCCCTCCAGCACGGTGAGGTGGCCGGTGAGGTTGCTGTCGGCGTAGGCGAAGGGGTTGTCCAGGGAGTAGCGCACCCCGGCCTGGGCCCCCAGATGGATCACCCGGTCAAACTGCTCGCGGGCAAAGAGCGAAGCCATGGCCGCGCGGTCCGCGAGATCGGTGCGCTCGAAGCGAAAGCCGGGCAGAGGCGTGAGCAGGGCGAGGCGCGCCTCCTTGAGACTCACCGCGTAGTAGTCGTTGAGGTTGTCTATCCCCACCACCTGATGGCCGTCGCCACAGAGCCTGCACGCCACATGAAATCCGATAAACCCGGCGGCGCCGGTGACGAGGTACTTCATCGCTCCTCCTGATGAGCCAGGCTGTCGCCACGGCCGATGGCATAGTAGGTGAAACCGCGCTGGCGTAGACGGGCCGGATCATAGAGGTTGCGGCCGTCGAAGATGATGGCCTGCTTCAGGGTCTGGCGAAGCAGGTCGAAATCCGGTGCGCGGAACTGTTGCCACTCGGTGCAGACGAGCAGGGCATCGGCCCCCTGAAGGGCGGCTTCCTGGGTGTCGCACAGGAGCAAATCTGCCCGCTGGCTATAGAGGCGGGCGGCCTCGGTCATGGCCTCGGGGTCGAACGCCTGCACCTTGCCTCCTGCCGCCCAGATCGCCTCCATCAGCACCCTGCTCGGGGCTTCGCGCATGTCGTCGGTATTGGGTTTGAAGGCGAGTCCCCATAACGCGAAGGTGCGCCCCGACAGACTGGCACCAAAATGGTGGTGCAGCCGGGTCATGAGCCTGTGCTTCTGCGCCTCGTTGACCTGCTCCACCGAGCGCAGCAGGGGGGTCTCGCACCCCGCCTCCTTCGCGGTGTGGATCAGCGCCCTGACATCCTTGGGGAAGCAGGATCCGCCATAACCGCAGCCTGGGTAGATGAAGTGGTGGCCGATGCGCGGATCGGCACCGATACCCTTGCGCACCTCCTCGATGTCGGCGCCCAGGGCTTCGGCCAGGGTGGCCATCTCGTTCATGAAGGAGATGCGGGTCGCCAGCATGGCGTTGGCGGCGTACTTGGTCAGTTCGGCGCTGCGTGCATCCATCCGCAGGATGCGGTCTCGCTTGCGGTTGAAGGGGGCGTAGAGCTCCTCCAGCAGGGAGAAGGCGTGATCGGAGTCGGTGCCGATGATGATGCGATCCGGCCGCAGGCAGTCGGCGACGGCGACGCCCTCCTTGAGAAATTCGGGGTTGGAGACCACGTCGAGCGGAAGGTCGAGACCACGGTCGGCGAGGCGCTCCGCAATGTGTCGCCGTACCCGGCTGGCGGTGCCGACAGGCACAGTGCTCTTGTTGACCACCACCTTGCCCCCTTGCATCAGGCGGCCTATGGTGTCCGCCACCGTCATTACCTGATGGAGGTCGGCAGACCCGTCCTCGTCCGGCGGCGTTCCGACCGCGATGAAGATAAGCTCGGCAAACTCCACCGCCCGGGCCGGGTCTGTGGTGAAGATCAGGCGACCGGCCTGATGGTTGCGCTGCACCAGGGGGGCGAGACCGGGCTCGAAGAGGGGAATGCGCCCCTCTTTCAGGCCCGCGACCTTGTCGGCATCCACATCCACGCAGGCCACCTTGTGACCCATCTCCGCCAGTACGGCGGCCTGAACCAACCCGACATAACCTATTCCGAATACGGTGACTCTCATCCGCTGTTGTTCCGCTGGCAGTGACAAGCGACTCATTCTAGAACGATTCGGGCGCGGGGGCAGCGGCCCGTTTCAGGTTTTTCAGCATCAGGCCGGCGGTGAGTGTGGGACATTTTGGTGCAAGGATTGTAACGCCTGGATGACGCGCACCATTTTGGCGCGTGAAGGGCGGGACTTGTGATCCATCTCACTCAAATTGGAGACTGTCGGCATAACGAAGCCCCGGTTAACGGGGCTCGCTCCGCCCGACGGGCGGCCAACACTCTCTTGCTTCGCGACTGGATACCTGGTTATGGACAACACTTCACGCTCTGCGCACCCGCTCTATGAGGATGTGCTCGCCTTGCTGACCGCAGCAGGCTTCGTTTCCCTCGGCATCTTCCTGTTCCATCAGGTCGGCCTGCTCACCGGTGGCACCGCCGGCCTGGCGCTGCTGCTGCAACAGGTGACCGGCATCAGCTTCGGCCTGCTGTTCTTCGCCATGAACCTGCCTTTCTATGCCCTGGCCTGGCTCAGAATGGGGCCGCGTTTCACCCTCAATACCTTTGCCGCCGTGGCCACCGTCTCCTTCATGACGGATCACCTCAACGCCGTGCTGCAAATCGGCAAGATCGAACCCGTCTATGCGGCGCTGATCGGCGGCACCCTGATCGGCATGGGGCTGCTCATCATGTTCCGCCACAAGGCGAGCCTGGGGGGCTTCAACATCCTGGCGCTCTTCATTCAGGACAGATGGGGTGTGCGGGCAGGCAAGCTGCAAATGGGGCTGGATTGCGCCATCGTGGTCGCCTCTTTCTTCGTGGTCTCCCCCTGGCTGCTGGCGCTTTCCGTGGTGGCAGCCATCATCTGTAATCTGGTGTTGACACTCAATCACAAGCCGGGGCGCTACCAGATAGCCTGATGTGCCCAGGGGATTGCCCTGCTGGTCAGCCCAGGGCTGGATACCGCAAAAAGACAGAGCGCCTGATGGCGCTCTGTTGCTATCTGCCCCTGGGGGTCACACCACCATGGGGACGCCGCTCTCGGGGTGGTGGATCACCTGTGCGGGGTAGTCGTAGAGTCGCGCGATGAGCGCCGGGGTCAGCACCTCGCCTGCGCTGCCGTCAGCCATCAGCCTGCCCTGCTCCAGCATCACCAGCCTATCGGCGTAGCGGGCTGCCAGATTGAGGTCGTGCAACACCACCAGCACGGCGGTGTTGCGACCGGCCAGCGCCCGGGCCATGGCGAGCAACTGGTGCTGGTATTTGAGATCCAGCGCCGAGGTGGGCTCGTCCAGCAGCAGCAGCCGCGCTTGCTGCGGTTCCTCCGGGGCCTGCCAGATCTGGGCCAGCACCCGGGCGAACTGCACCCGTTGACGCTCCCCGCCGGAGAGGCCGGGATAGAGGCGGTTCGCCAGATGGTCGACCCCGGCGTGGGTCATGGCGGCGCGGACAATCTCGTCGCGCCGGCTGGCAGGCTCGCTGTGGGGCAGCCGGCCCATGGCCACCACCTCTTCGCACAGGAAGGGGAAGCTCAAGGAGGAGCTTTGCGGCAGCACACCGACCCGGTGGGCCAGAGCGTTGCCGGCCCACCCCCTGCGGGTCTGGCCGAACAGGTGGATCTCCCCTTCATGTTCCAGCTCGCCGGTCAGGCACTTGAGCAGCGAGCTTTTGCCCGCCCCGTTGGGGCCGAGCAGGGCGGTCAGGCTGCCGGCATGCAGGTCGAGATCCAGGCTGTCCAGGATAAGCCGGTTGCCGCGACTGAGGCGAAGGCCCCGGCAACTGAGCAGGGGGGAGGGGGATCCGGGCAAGGTGGCGATCTCCTGTTACAGGGTTCGGCGGCTCTTGACCAAGAGCCAGATGAAGAAGGGGGCACCCAGCAGGGCGGTGATGATGCCGACGGGCAGCTCGGCCGGAGCGAGCAGGGTGCGTGCCAGCATGTCGGCCCCCAGCAGCAGGCCAGCCCCCAACAGGGCAGACAGCGGCAACAGGCGGACATGGTTGGGACCGGCCAGCAGCCGTACCAGATGGGGAACCACCAGGCCGACAAAGCCGATCATGCCCGCCACGGCCACCGCCACGCCGACACCGGCAGCGGTGAGCAGGATGAGGCGACGCTTCAGTGTCTGCACGCTCACCCCCAGATGCCGTGCTTCTCCTTCTCCCAGCAGCAGGGCGTTGAGGGGATTGGCATCGCGCATGAACAGCAGCAGCAAAGCGGCCAGGGTCAGCAGCGCCAGCGTCACATCGACCGGCTTGCCTGCCGCCAGGGAGCCCATCTGCCACAGGCTCAGGTTGCGCAGCATCTGATCGTCGGCGAGATAGGTGAGCAGTCCGATGACGGCGCCGGAGAGCGCCGTGATGGCCACCCCGGCCAGCAGCATCACGGTGACCGAGGTGCCCCCTTCCCGGGTACCCAGCAGATAGACGAGGGTGGTGGTGAGGGCTCCGCCGAGAAAGGCGAGCAGGGGCAGCAACCCCAGGCCGAGCAGGCTCTGCAGGTGCGAGCCCAACGGGGCGAGCAGCACGATGGCCAGGGCCGCGCCGAGTGCCGCCCCCCCCGACACCCCTATGATGCCGGGGTCTGCCAGGGGGTTGCGAAACAGTCCCTGCATCACGGCGCCGCAGAGGCCGAGAATGCCCCCCACGGCGATGCAGAGCAGGGTTCGTGGCAGACGAATCTCCTGCACGATCAATAATTTGTGAGCCTCAATCCCGCTCTGTGGTCCGGCAAACAGGGCGCGCAGGCTCTCACCAAGGGAGAGGGACATGGGGCCGGTCGCGAGGGACCCGACCAGCAGCAACGCCAGCGCGCAGCCGGTCAGGGCGAGCAGCCAGGGCAGAGGCAGGCGCATCAGGAACCCTGCTTGATCCACTGGGCGATCTGGTTCGCCTGTTGCAAGGAACGAAGGCTGAGGCCCCCTTGCAGGGCATGTCCGTCGATGGCGTGGATAGCCTTGTTCTTGCCTGCCGGGGTGGCTGACAGGGCGGGCACCTGACTCAGGACGGCGTCGGGATCCTGATACTGCTGCCAGTCGCGGCCGCTCACCAGCACCAGATCAGGTTGCAGCTCGATGAGGGATTCGGTGGAGACGGGCTTGTAGTCGTGGAGCCCAGCCACCGGATTGACGCCGCCCGCCAGGGTGACGAGGGCGCTGGCGGTGGTGTTGCCACCGGCGATGCTGGTGGGCTGACCCTTGTGCAACAGCAGGAAGGCGACCTTGAGGGGCTTGTTCTGCTTCGCCTGCGCCGCCAGGGTATCGCTCTGGGCGGCAATCTCCTCCTTGAGCTTGCTCCCTGCCGCCTGGTCACCCAGGAGATGGGCCAGGGTGTCGATACGCTCGTTGAGGTTGGCCAGCGTAGGGGCTGTGGCCATGACCTCGACCTTGACGTTGGCACGGCGCAACTGATCAAGCGTGCTGTTCGGGCCCATCTCGTCGCTGCCGACCACCAGGGTCGGAGAGAGACTCAGGATCCCTTCGGCGGCGAGGGCACGGTGATAGCCGACCTTGGGCACGCCTCTGGGCTCCGGACTGCTGACATCGGTGGCGACCAGGCTCTGCTCGCCCCCCAGTGCCAGGATGAGTTCCGTGGTGGCCGGGCCTATGCTGACGATACGCTCCCCCGCCATGACGGATGGGGAAGAGAGGGAAAGGGCACAGCCGAGCAGGCTGAATGCGAGGGCAAAACGACGGCCCATGCGAACCTCCGAAGGGTGAATGAAATAGGGTTGCCGCCGAGAATATCAAGTCGTCCATCAAAATGCACTGAGAATGAAAGCGATTATCAATTGCGTTAATTGAGGTGCTTTATTACAGTATCCGCCGCGACACCGAGCACCATCGCCAGATCATCCAGGGAGAACCGATGAGCATTGCACAACGCATTCACGCGCTGCTGGAGCAAGACCCGAGCGCCCACCCGTCCACCCTCGCCACCGAGCTGGCCGTCAGCGAGTGGGAGGTGGTACGCCATCTGCCTGCCGCCCTGATGACGCAAGTGCCGGCCGGGGAGGCCGAAGCCCTGCTGGCGAACCTGGCCAGCTGGGGTCAGGTGACCACCATCGTCGAATCCGATGGCTCCATCTTCGAAGTGAAGGCTCCCTTCCCCAAGGGCAAGAACGCGCGCGGCTACTACAACCTGATGGGGCGGGACGGGGAGCTGCACGGCCACCTCAAGCTCGACAACGTGGCGGGCATCGCCCTGGTTAGCAAGCTCTTCATGGGCAAGGAGGGGCACTCCTTCCAGTTCTTCGGCCACAGTGGCCGCTGCATTTTCAAGATCTACCTGGGCCGGGACGAGCAGCGTCAACTGCTGCCTGAGCAGGTGGAGCGTTTCATGGCCCTGCGCCGTCAGTATCAAGAGGAAGTGAAAGCATGAGTGAACGTCAGGAGCGCCTGCAAAACCGCCTGCAACCGGAGATCCGCGAGTTCCGCGACGGTTGCCGTACCCTGCAGCTCGCCACTGTGGATGGCGAAGGCAACCCCAATGCCAGCTATGCCCCCTTCGTGCTGCAGGAAGATGGATACTATGTGCTCATCTCCGAGATAGCTCGCCACGCCCGCAACCTGCAACAGGTGCCCAAGGTATCGCTGATGCTGATCGAGGACGAAACCGGTGCCCGCGAGCTGTTTGCCCGCAAGCGTCTGACCTTCGATGCGGTCGCCGAGGTGGTGGCCCGCGACGACGCACGCTGGGAGAAGGCCGTTGCGGCGTTGGAAGGGCGCTTCGGCGAGATAGTCAAAGGGCTCTCCAACCTCAAGGACTTCGTGCTGTTTAGGCTCAAGCCCGAGCAGGGACTGTTCGTCAAGGGATTCGGTCAGGCATTCCGTGTCTCCGGCGACGAGCTGGTGGACTTCGTTCACCTGGTGGAAGGGCACAAACGCATCGACAACGGCGCCGAGCTGACCAGCCCGGCGGATGAACCCGTTTGAGGGGACTATCAGCGAGATGAGAAAACGGGCAGCCTGGGCTGCCCGTTTTGTTGTTATGTCCCGGGTTACTCCTGCCAGCCTGCCTGGTTGGGGAAGGCATCGCGATCGGCCTGGCTGGCGCTCTCGTTGCATTCCCCGCGGATCTTCCAGGAGGTCTGGCTGAGGACGATATAGCCGCTTCGGCAATACTTGCGCGTGGCCAGCATCTGGGTGAGCTGCTCGTCCTGCAGGGCTTCCCGGCGTTCCAGCAGGCTCTTGTCGCGGCGGCTCAGCCGGTTGTCATCTCCCTCCTGCAACCGGGTGGGCAGGACGTCGAGAGGGGCGGCCTCGAAGGTGAAGCGCTTGCTCCCGTCGTCGCTGATATGGGTGTGGAACAGGGGGGCCGGGCCATCGGGTGCTGCCCCCGGCAAGCCGGAGCAGGCGGTGAGCGCCGGTAACAGCAGCGTGAGGGCAACGGCAGAGAGTAGACGCACACAAGACTCCAATCGGGTGTTCACATCAGGACGGGCAGCTTAACACGCCCGCTCGGGTTGAATGGTGGCCAGCAGCTCATCCGTCGTGAGCAGGGTCACGCTTCTGCCTTGAGGCAGGCTCAGATGCCGCCACATGAAGTGGTGGTGCTGGATGATCTGCTCCGCACTCAGGTGCGGCCTGTCCGCCGTGGTATGGGCGTCGGTCACCGCAAAGGCGTCAAAGCCCCTGGCGGCGGCGCTGCGCAACGTGGTATCGACGCAAAAGTCGGTGGCACAGCCGCAGATGAGCAGTCTGTCTACCGACTGCTCTGCCAGCAGGAAGCCGAGCTCGGTGTCGAGGAAGCTGTCACAGGCGGTCTTGCGCACCCGGCTGTCGTGGGGAGACGGGGTCAGATCGGCGTGCAGTTGCCAGCCTGCACTGCCAGGTTCCAGCTCGGAACCCGGTTCGTCGTGTTGCACATAGATGACCCGTCCGTGTTGGCCCCGCACGCGATCGGCCAGACGATTGATGTTGGCGATGACCTGGGCATCCTGATGGCGGGGGTTATCGAACAACCCCTGTTGCATGTCGACGACGAGTAACACATCCATATGAAATCCTTGGGCTATTTTGAGGGTTGCAACCATTGGCTGCAGTCACGGCTTCGGGATTGATGCAGTGCGCCCATATCTTGCTTCATTTCCTTTGCATTTAGCCAGCGTTCCGGCAGGGGAGCGATGCGGACCCTGACATCGGCGTCTCTCCCGGGGTCTGTCTCGTCACCGGTTTGCGGCACGATGAGTGCCACCTTGAGTGCCGGATTGCGGCTGGCGATGCGACTGGCGATCCCGAGTCCCCCCTCCACGTGAAAGTTGCCTGCGATATGCATGATGCGCCTGCCGGGATGCTTGCCCAGATAATCCACCATGCTTTCGGCCATGGTGTCGTCCCAGCTGGTCTGGGCGGCGAAGCGACGGGCATTGCCGTCCGCATCCCCATGGTGCATGGAGGCCATGAACTTCTGGCGGTAGCCGTCATCCCCCAGAGTCAGCTCGCGGGCAATCTGGCTGCGGCGATTGGCCGGCAGTTTGTCGAGCCAGGCCGGTCCCTCCTGACCGACGCAGCTCACCAGGGGTTTGGGGGCATTGGCGGCGATCACTGGCAGGTGTTGCGCCTTGGCGAACTCCACCAGAGGGCGGTAATCACTCTGGTAGTTGGGCCAGGCATGGCCATCTCGAATGAGGGCCGATTCGCCGATGCGTCCGGCCAGGTAGGCATCCAGCACCGGCTGATCGGCGCGGCTGAACTGCTCCATGGAGAGCACCAGGGCCCGGCCATCGGCTTGCGACATCTCGTCAAGCCCTGCCAGCAGACGGGCCTGCAACAGATGGATGGCCGGGTGAGTGTGAAGCTCCCCCACCAGCACGATGTCGGCATCCGCCACCCGGGCCACCGCCTGCTCGAAGGTCAGCGCCTGCCCCTGGGCCGTATCGAGCTGTGCGTGATAGAGGGTCTCGGGTGGGGTGTTCTGCGGCGTGGTGGCGCAGGCGGCCAGCAGCAGGGGCAGGGCGAGCAGGGGGAGTCGTCGGATCATGGTTACTCATTCAAGAAACAGGAGGATGGGAAAAGGCTGCACCATGGGATGGCGGCATGGCGAGCAAAAAGTGGCGCCAGTGTAAGGGGGAATGATGACAAAGTGAAATGAGAATGATTCACTTTATTATTGATCTTTGTCTATGGCGGGGTAATATGCCTTCCGCTTGATAATAATTCTCAATAAGGACTTTGCAGTGGCGCACAACAACACCCCCTCCCTGATAGCCCTCGCCGTGGCGGCCGGGCTGATCTCCCCCGCTTTCGCCGCAGACAAGAAAGCCGATGAAGTCATGGTCGTCAGCGGCTCACGGATGGAACAGAAGCTGGAAGATGTTTCCGGTCCCATCGCCGTCATTACCTCGGAGCAGATTGAAGAGCAGGTCGTCAGCAACGTCGCCGATCTGTTCCGCTATGAGCCCGGGGTGAGCGTGCAGGGAGGCGCAGGAGATGCCCAGACCTTCACCATTCGCGGCATGAGCGAAAACCGGGTCAAGGTGGTGCAGGACGGTGTGCGCCAGAGCGATGCCTACAAGAATGGCGGCGTGGGTCAGACCTACTTCGACACCGACATGATCAAGCAGGTGGAAGTGGCCAAAGGGCCTGCCTCTGCCGCTTACGGTTCCGATGCTCTGGGAGGCGTCATTGCCATCACCACCAAGGATGCTGGCGACTTCCTCAAGGGTCGCGACAGCTATCTGGATGCGACCACGGGTTATGCCTCCAGCAGCCACCAGAGAATGGCCGGCATCACGGGGGCGCTGCGCACCGGGGAAGTCGAGAACCTGCTGCGCTACACCTGGCGCGATGGCGGTGTCACCCAGAATTATGACGGCGACAAGAACGAGTTCGACATCGTCAGCCAGGCCGTGCTGTTCAAGAGCAAGTGGAATCTCTCCGATGATCAGTTCCTGAAACTGACGGTGGATTACTTCACCGAGGGGCAGGATCCGGATGCCATCGATCTGACCAAGGCGGGCTCCGTCTTCAACCAGCCCATTACCGACAAGGAGACCGACAACCTCTCCCTGGTACTGGATCATGGCCTCACCCTGAACGCCCCCTGGGCGGATCGCGTGGACAGCAAGATCTACTACAGCCGCGCCAAGCAGACCCTGGATCAGTACGCTTCGTCCAAGTATCCGGTCATGCCGGGCAACCCCTATGTGACCAAGAACTCCCTGGATCACAACGGTTTCGAGCAGGAGAGCCTGGGCGCCCAGGTGAAGTTCAACAAGGCGCTCGCCAGCCAGCGTCTGGCCTGGGGCCTGGAATACGAGCATACCGACAACGAGCGCACCCGCTTCAAGGGGCCGACCGTTCCGGGTGACTTCGTTGGCTACAACGAGCTGAGCTTCCCCTCCACCACCAGCGAGCGCAGTGCGCTCTGGGCCTTTGACGAGATCAAGTTCGGCGAGCGTTGGGTGCTGACCCCGGGCGTGCGTTACGACTACTACAAGATGACCCCGGACGAGGATCCCGCCTACACCGGCGAGAACATGAAGAAGATCTCCGAAGGGGAGTTCTCTCCCAAGCTGGGGCTGGTGTTCAAGGCGCACGAGGCGGCGAACCTGTTCGCCCAGTACAGCCACGGCTTCAAGGCGCCCATGTATGACAACGCCTTCTCCACCCTGAACCACCAGGCGTATGGCTATCGCATCGAGCCCAACCCGAACCTCAAGCCAGAGAGCAGCGACGGCATCGATCTGGGGGTGCGCGGCAGCCGTGGCGGGTTCAGCTATGAAGTGGCCACCTTCTACAACAAGTTCGACGACTTCATCGAGCTGACGGCCGTGGGCACCGAAGGCCGTACCGCCCTCTATCAGTACCAGAACCTGGACAAGGCGACCACCAAGGGGGCCGAGGCCAAGGCGGACTACTGGTTGAACGAGCTGGTCAACGTCTGGGGCAACCTGGCCTACATCGAGGGCAAGGATGGCGAGGGCAACTACATCAACAGCCTGAGCCCCCTGAACGGCAGCGTCGGGGTGCGTCTGGAGCAGCCGAACTGGAACATCAACACCGCATTGCGCTTTGCCGACGACATGGACAAGGTGGGCAAGGATGCACGAGGCAACGACAACATCAAGAGCGCAGGCTGGGGCGTGGTGGATCTCTATGCCCAGTTCAAGCCGGTGCAGGACCTGCAGCTCAACGTGGGGGTATTCAACCTGTTTGACAAGGAGTACGTGAGCTACGAGAGCATCACCGGCCTTGCCGCCACCGCGGATACCAGCAAGCAGACCGAGCCTGGCCGCAACCTCAGTGCACGGGTCAAGTACGTGTTCTGATGGTCGTCGACCAGCATGAAGGAAAAGGGGCCCTCGGGCCCCTTTTGTCATGAAGGTCGGCGTCTGCAAAAAAGAAACCCGCCAGGGGCGGGTGGAAGGATTGCAACACTCATCAGGAAGCGGTGTTACCCAATAGACAGGGGGATGTGACAAAGGTTCAACTTTATTGATATTTATGGTTTTTATCTGTCATGCCGCCTGGGGATCCCCGTCCCGAAATCGGTTATCATTTGTGCCCCTTGTCATGCAGCCCGAGCCTCTATGCCCGCGTTCTCCTGGTTAGCCCTGTTTTTTGGCGCCTTCTACTTCGTTTATGGCGCCTACCTGCCGTTCTGGTCGCTCTGGCTGGAAGGCATCGGGGTGAGTACTGAACAGATAGGGCTGTTGCTGGGGGTGGGCATGGCCATCCGCTTTGCCGGCAACCTGATGGTGATGGGGCGAGTCAAGGGGGCCGGCCAGTTGCTGCCCGTCACCCGGCTGCTCTGTCTGCTGAGTCTGCTGGCCTTCCTCGGTTTCTATCTGGGCCACAGCCTCTGGTGGCTGGTGGTGCTGACCCTCGCGGCCAACTTCATCTACCCGACCCTGATGCCCATGGGAGAGGCGCTTGCCACCCGCATGGTGGTTCAGACCCACCTCGACTACGGCAAGGTGCGGCTGTGCGGCTCCTTTGCCTTTATCGTCGCCTCCACCCTGGTGGGGGCCCTGGTGGGCAACTTTGGCAGCGACTGGGTGCTGCACACCATGGTGGCCGGGTTGCTGATCATGCTGGGGCTCAGCCTGCTGCCGCTGCGACCCGCCCCCCAGGAGCTGCAAGGGGAGCGGGCCAAGGCCTCGCTGCTCGTCACGCTCAGGTCGGCCCCGGTGCGCCGCTTCCTGCTCATCACCGCCCTGCTGCAGGGGAGCCACGCGGCCTACTACGGTTTCAGCGCCATCTACTGGAAGAGCGCCGGCTACAGCGGCACCCTGATCGGGTATCTCTGGGCTCTGGGAGTAGTGGCGGAGATCGCCATGTTCGCCGCGGACAAGCGCTTCCTCCAGCGCTTCGGCGCCCAGACCCTGTTTCTGGTAGGGGCCCTTGGCTGCGTGGTGCGCTGGGTGCTGCTCGGCAGTTCTACCGACCTGGCGGTGCTGGTGCTCGGCCAGCTGCTGCACGGGGTCACCTTCTGCGTCAGTCACCTCGGCGCCATCCGCTTCATGACCCGCCAGTTGCCCGCGGAGCAGCAGATCCCCACCCAGGCGCTCTATGCGGCCCTGGGCCTTGGCATGACGGTGGCGGCCCTGATGGCGATCTGCGGCGTGCTGTTCGAGCCGCTGGGAGGCGGCATCTTCTTTATCATGGTGCTGGTAGTGCTGCCGGTCTTCGTGTTGCGGCTGCGTGAAGAGAGCCCTGAACAGGGCCGATGACACAGGTCTGCCGGTCTCTGGCGCGGCAGGCCTCCGACTTATCTGGACAAGGGAAGTAGAGAGATGCACCAAGGATGGCTGCTGATCGGATTGTCGCTCGCCTATCTGGGCTTGCTGTTCCTCATCGCCTATGTGGCGGACAAGAACAAGCGCCGTCGCCCCAAGGGGCAGCCTCTGCTCTACAGCCTGTCGCTGGCGGTCTATTGCACCTCCTGGACCTTCTTCGGCACAGTGGGCCAGGCCAGCGAATCCCCCTGGTCGCCGGTGCCCATCTACCTGGGCCCCATGCTGGTGTTCCTGTTTGGCTGGCGCTTGCTGGCCCGCCTCATCCTGGTGGCCAAGCGTGAGCACATCACTTCCATCGCCGATTTCATTGCCGCCCGTTATGGCAAGTCCCAGCGCCTGGCCATGGTGATCAGCCTCATCGCCGTCATGGGGATACTTCCCTACCTGGTGCTGCAGCTCAAGGCGATCGTCACCGGGCTCGATCTGCTGATGGCCAACAGCACGGGGGTCAGCCCCACCAGCAACATGGCGGAGCTGGCGCTGGGGGTCACCCTGCTGCTGGCCCTGTTCAGCATTCTGTTCGGCACCCGCAACCTGGATGCCACCGAGCACCACAGGGGCATGGTGGTGGCCATCGCCTTCGAGTCCGTGGTCAAGCTGCTCGCCTTCATGGCGGTGGGGGGCTTTGCGCTCTGGCTCATCATCGCCAGACCGAGCGAGGCGCGTACCCTGGTGGCGGGCGACTTCCTCGATGCGGTGGTGGCGGTGACGCCGGGCGGCCTGCTGGAGCTCGCCATCTACACCCTGATCGCCATGTGCGCCGTCATCTGCCTGCCGCGCCAGTTTCACGTGACCGTGGTGGAGAACAACCAGGGGCAGGATCTGCACTGGGCCCGCTGGATCTTCCCCCTCTATCTCTTCCTGATGGGGCTCTTCATCTGGCCGCTGGCGCTGGCAGGCAAGCAGTGGGTCGGGGCAGACATGGCCTCGGACACCTATGTGATAAGCCTCCCCATGTCCCTCGGATTCGACGGCATGGCGATGCTGGCATTTCTCGGCGGCACCTCGGCGGCCACCGGCATGGTGATCGTCTGCACCATCGCCCTGGCCATCATGGTGAGCAACGATCTGGTGTTGCCGGTCCTGCTGCGCCGGGTCTGGCAACAGGGGCGGGACGAACGCCTGATGCGGTTGCTGCTGCAGGTGCGTCGGGGCGCCATCTTGCTGATTTTGCTGGCGGCCTGGGCGCTCTATCTCTGGCTCGGGGATCTCACCAGTCTGTCACGCATCGGTTATCTTTCGTTCGGGGCCGTGGCGCAGTTCGCGCCAGCCCTGCTGCTCGGCCTGTACTGGCGTCATGGCAATCGCAAGGGCGTCTATCTCGGACTCTCCCTCGGGGTCAGCCTCTGGTTCGTGACCCTGCTGGCGGAGAGCGGACTGCTGGCAGGCTCCCCCCTCGAAGCCCTGCTGGCGCCCCCAGACTGGCCGGCGGTGCGGGATCTGAGTCTGGGGGCCTGGTGCCTCTTCCTGAGTCTTCTGCTCAACCTCGCCGGCTATGTGGCGGGCTCCCTGCTGTCACGGGCGGCGGTGAGCGAGCGGCTGCAGGCCGCTAACTTCGTCGGCAAGACGAGCCGGGATACCTCGGCGCTTTATCATGCGCGGGTCTCGGTGAAGGAGCTGGAGATGCTGGCGGCCCGCTTCGTCGGTTCCAGCCGCGTCAAGCGGGCCTTCGGTCGCTTCGCCGGCGAGCGGGGAGGCACCCTGGCGCCCCAGATGCAGGCCTCCGCGGAGCTCATCGCCCACACGGAGCGACTGCTGGCGGGGGTATTCGGTACCTCGTCCGCCCGCCTGGTGCTGGCCTCTGCCCTGCAGGGACGCAACATGCAGCTCGAGGAGATCGCCACCATAGTGGACGAGGCCTCCGACATGTTCCGCTTCAACCGCGGCCTGTTGCAGGGGGCAATCGAACACATGGGGCAGGGGATCTCCGTGGTGGACAGGGAGCTCAGGCTGGTGGCCTGGAACCGACGCTACATCGAGCTGTTCTCCTATCCCCCCGGTCTCATTCAGGTGGGCCGTTCCATCGAGGAGATCATCCGCTACAACGCCGGACAGGGGTTGTGCGGCCAGGGAGACATCGAGGCCCAGGTGGCGCGGCGGGTCGCCTTCATGAAGCGTGGCAGCCCCCATGTCTCGGCGCGGGAGCGTCCCGATGGCCGAGTCATCGAGATGCAGGGCAACCCCATGCCTGCGGGGGGCTTTGTCATGACCTTCACCGATATCACCCCGTTCAGGGCGGCGGAGCGGGTGCTGCGGGAAGCGAACGAGCACCTGGAGGCGCGGGTGGCCGAGCGCACCCACGAGCTCTCCGAACTCAACCGCCAACTGCTGCTGGTAAACCAGCAGGTGGAGCGGGCCAACCAGTCCAAGAGCCGGTTCCTTGCGGCGGTGAGCCACGACCTGACCCAGCCGCTGAACGCGGCCAAGCTCTTTACTTCCTCCTTGCTGGAGATGCTGCCCCCGGAGGACGAACCGGCCCGCATCGCTCGCCACATCGACGACGCCCTGGGGGCGACCGAGGATCTCATCACCGATCTGCTGGACATCTCGCGCCTCGAGGCGGGCAAGTTCAAGGCGAAGAAGCTCGATTTCGCCCTGAGCGATGTGCTGGACAATCTCAAGGCGGAATTCGGCGTGCTGGCCCAGGCCGGTGGGATCCAGTTCTCCGTGGTGGAGAGCCGCCTTGCGGTCTACAGCGATGTGCGCTTGCTGCGGCGGGTGTTGCAGAACTTCCTCACCAACGCATTTCGCTACAACCCCGGCGGTCGGGTGCTGCTCGGCTGTCGCCGTATGGGGGAGAAGGTGCGCATCGAGGTGTGGGACAACGGCCCCGGCATCCCGGAGGGCAAGCAGGAGGCGATCTTCGACGAGTTTTCCCGCCTCGATCACTCCCGCACCGCCAGGGAGCAGGGGCTTGGCCTCGGGCTCGCCATCGCCCGCGGCATCTCGCTGGTGCTGGGTCATCAGCTCTCCCTGCGCAGCTGGCCCGGAGCGGGGTCCGTCTTTGCCATCACCCTGAACCTCGCGACCCGGCCCGTCATCCCCAGCCAGGTGACGACCCCGGCCCTGCGAGACAGTCAGCTGGAAGGGGTCAGGATCCTCTGCATCGACAACGAGGAGGATATCCTCATCGCCATGGCCTCGCTGCTGGGACGCTGGGGCTGCGAGGTGCGCTGTGCCCAGAGCCTGGAGCAGGCGGAAGAGATCATCGGCGGCGGCTTCCTGCCTGCGCTGGTGCTGTCGGACTATCACCTGGATGACGGCAAGACCGGGTTGCAGGCGTTGCACATGATCAGGCTGGCCCATGGCAACGGTATCGGCGGCATCATCATCAGTGCGGATCGCAAGAGCGAGTTGCAGGCACAGATCCGTGAGCACGGCTTTGGCTACGTGAGCAAACCGGTCAAACCTCTCAAGCTGCGCGCCCTGATGAACAGCCTGCTGATGCCGGTTCAGTGACTGGTCTCACATAATCGAGCATTGGCTGAACATTTTCTGGATGCCATCCAGGTGTCATGATCGGCGATGATGGTGCCTCTTTCGTCGCCATTTGCCGAGTTTGGTGATAATTGAGTCTTGTTGGGTGTCACTTTTGGCAGGTGGCACCCGAGCGACTCTCCTCTATAGTCATTCGGCGATTATTTTTGTCGCAAATCAAGTTGTGCAAAAAGGCAAACCGGATGAAAGTCCGGGACGCAAAGCTTCCGGTCTAAGGGTCTGCGTACCTAGGATAGCGGGGCCACCACAGGTTGTATCGTCCATGGGCCAAGCCATGGTTGCGATGTTGTCTGCGTTACCTGGCAGGTTGCGTTGCCTTTTTCGTTGTTAATTCCAATAACGAAATAAGGAAGTTCAAATATGTTAAGTCCAAAACTTTCCCTGCTGGCGCTTCTGGTCGGGGGGCTTTGCACTACCTCCGCCTTCGCCGCTGCCCCGGGCAAACCCACCATTGGCTCCGGCCCCACCAAGTTTGCCATCGTTGAAGTCAATCAGGCCGCTTCGGCCTACAACCAGCTGGTGACCGTCCACAAGGATGGCGCTCCCATCAGCGTGACCTGGAACCTCTGGTCCGGTGACGTCGGACAGACCGCCAAGGTACTGCTCGACGGCAAGGAGGTGTGGTCAGGCCCGGCCTCCGCCGCGGGTACTGCCAACTTCAAGGTCACCAAGGGGGGGCGTTACCAGATGCAGGTGGCCCTGTGCAACGCCGACGGCTGCACCCTCTCCGACAAGAAGGAGCTGATGGTCGCCGATACCGACGGCAGCCACCTGGCGCCGCTCAATGCGCCCCTCAAGGAGAACAACAAGCCCTACGCCAACAAGTCCGGCAAGGTGGTGGGGGCCTACTACGTGGAGTGGGGGGTCTATGGTCGCAAGTTCACCGTGGACAAGATCCCGGCCCAGAACCTGACCCATATTCTCTACGGCTTCACCCCCATCTGCGGTGGCAACGGCATCAACGACAGCCTCAAAGAGATCTCCGGCAGCTTCGAGGCGTTGCAGCGCTCCTGTGCGGGCCGCGAAGACTTCAAGGTCTCCATCCATGATCCCTGGGCGGCGATCCAGATGTCCCAGGGCAACCTCAGCGCCTGGGATGAGCCCTACAAGGGCAACTTCGGCAACCTGATGGCCCTCAAACAGGCCCACCCGGACCTCAAGATCCTGCCGTCTGTCGGCGGATGGACTCTCTCCGATCCCTTCTATTTCCTGGGTGACAAGACCAAGCGCGATACCTTCGTCGCCTCGGTCAAAGAGTTCCTGCAGACCTGGAAATTCTTCGACGGCGTGGACATCGACTGGGAGTTCCCGGGCGGACAGGGGGCCAACCCCAGCCTGGGCGGCCCGAATGACGGCGCCACCTATGTGGTGCTGATGAAGGAGTTGCGAGCCATGCTCGATGAACTGGAAGCCGAGACCGGCCGCCAGTATGAGCTGACCTCGGCCATCAGCGCCGGCGGTGACAAGATTGCCAAGGTGGATTATCAGGCGGCCCAGCAGTACATGGACCACATCTTCCTGATGAGCTACGACTTCAGCGGCGCCTTCGGCCTGACGAATCTGGCCCACCAGACCAACCTCTTTGCCTCCAGCTGGGATCCGGCCACCAAGTACACCACCGACAAGGGCGTCAAGGCGCTGCTGGGTCAAGGGGTGACACCGGGCAAGATTGTGGTGGGGGCGGCCATGTATGGCCGTGGCTGGACCGGAGTGAAGAACTACCAGGCCGGCAATCCCTTCACCGGCACCGCTACCGGACCGGTGAGCGGTACCTGGGAAAATGGCGTGGTGGATTACCGCGACATCGTCAACAACCGCATGGGCGCAGGCTGGGAGCAGGGCTATGATGAGTCGGCCGAGGCCCCCTATGTCTTCAAGGCCAGCAGTGGTGACCTCATCACCTTCGACAACGACCGCTCGGTCAAGGCCAAGGGGCAGTACGTACTGGCGAACCAGCTCGGCGGTCTGTTCGCCTGGGAAATCGATGCGGACAACGGCGACATCCTCAACGCCATGCACGAGGGGCTGGGCCACGGCGAGGGTACGCTGCCGCCGGTCAACAAGCCGCCGGTTGCCAATGCCGGCAGCGATCTGAGTGCCACCGGCCCGGCCGAGGTGACCCTCAACGGCAGTGCCTCCCACGATCCGGAAAACGGGGCGCTGACCTACAGCTGGAAACAGGTCTCCGGACCCCAGGCCAGCCTGCTGGATGCCACCCAGGCCAAGGCCCGTGTGGTACTGGATGCCGTCAGCAGCGACATCAATCTGGTGTTCGAGCTGACCGTGACCGACGATCAGGGGCTCTCGGCCAAGGATCAGGTGGTGGTCACCAACAAGGCGCCGCAGCCGAACCTGCCCCCCGTGGTCAGCGTACCGGCCAGTGCGACCGTCGAGGCCGGCAAGCAGGTGAGCATCAAGGCCACCGCTTCCGATCCCAATGGTGATGCCCTGAGCTATCAGTGGACAGTGCCGGCCGGGCTCAGTGCCACCGGTCTGGACAGCGCGACCCTGGTGGTAACGGGTTCGAACGTGACCAGTGATACGGCCTACGATCTGACCCTGGTGGTCACCGACGGGGCGCTGGATGCCACAGCCGTTACCCGCCTGACCGTCAAGCCGGCCAGTACAGGTGGTGGCTGCGAGGCCAGCGATCCGGATGCGGCCAACCACCCGGCCTGGAGTGCAGGTACCGTCTACAACACCAATGACAAGGTGAGCCACAAGCAACTGGTGTGGCAGGCCAAGTATTGGACCCAGGGCAACGAGCCGAGCCGCACCGCCGATCAGTGGAAACTGGTGAGCCAGGTGCAACTGGGTTGGGATGCCGGAGTGGTCTACAACGGTGGTGATGTCACCAGCCACAACGGCCGCAAGTGGAAGGCCCAGTACTGGACCAAGGGCGATGAGCCCGGCAAGGCCGCCGTCTGGGTCGATCAGGGCGCGGCGAGCTGCAACTGATCTGCCGTGATGAAAAATGGGGCCGAGGGCCCCATTTTTGTCTTGTTGCGTGGTCGGGTGTCTCTTCCCTGTCAGGGGAAAGGCGCACTCGCTTTGTCAAAAAGGCCCGTCAGGGCCTTTTTTCATGGTATGTCACCGGTTTACAGCGGTTTTTGCCACAGGCTGAGCAGCAGATCCTGCTCGAGGGCGTCGGGCCCCTGGTGGGTGAAGGCATGGCGCTGCTCGCCGCTGGCACGCCAGCCGAGGCGGCTGGTCTCCAGAATGTGCTCGCGCAGGCCCTGATCCAGCGCCGTACTGAACTGGGCGCGTTGCTGGGCAACATTGACAAGCCCGGTGAAGGCGGGCCAGCTCAGGGGATGTTCCATGCTCACCGGATTGAGGCTGACGCGCAATTGCCACTGATGGCGAGGGCCTGGCTGCACGTGGAGCAGATAGCCGCCCGGCGCCAGCCAGCTGACCAGGAGTTCCGTCTTGACCTTGAGGTCGTTGACCAGCAGCACCTGGGCCGTGCCAGGCAGCAGCGGGGCGCGCGCCGGGTCGGCGATGACGAACTGGCCTTCCGGTTGCGCCTTGTTGGCAGCGAAGATGGCATTCTTGGCCAGATCGAAACCGCCGACCTGCCAGCCGGGCAGCCGCTCAGCCAGGGCGCGGCAGTAGTACCCCTCGCCACAGCCGAGGTGGACAAGCTCGCGCTCGCCAAGAGGAGCGAGCAGGTTCGCCATGGCGTCCACCAGAGGCAGTTGGTGGCCTTGTTCCAGGAAGCGGCGCTTGGCGCGCAGCAGGGCCCGGCTGTCGCTGTCCTTGGGGTTCTTCTTGCCGGGGATGAGGTCCAGATAGCCTTCCGGTGCGGGATCGAAGTGGTGCTTGTTGTCGCAATAGACCCCGCGGGAGGCGGCATGAAGGTGCAGGGGGCTGCGGCAAAGGGGGCATTGAAGGTGCATAGGAGTTCTCTTGGCGAAGGCCATGACGGCGGGGCGCTCGGGATTATAGGGGAGAGGATCGGAAAAGGCTGCCATGGGCAGCCTTTTTATCCAACGGCGCTGTGCGGGCGCCGTCGGCGGAACCCGGTCAGCGGGTACCAAACACCACTATGGTCTTGCCGTGGGCGGAGATGAGCTCCTGCTCTTCCAGCATCTTGAGGATGCGGCCGACGGTTTCACGGGAGCAGCCGACGATCTGGCCGATCTCCTGGCGGGTGATCTTGATCTGCATGCCATCCGGATGGGTCATGGCATCCGGCTGTTTGGCCAGGTTGAGCAGGGTCTGGGCAATGCGGCCGGTCACGTCCAGGAAGGCGAGGTTGCCGACCTTCTGGCTGGTGTGCTGCAGGCGTTTGGCCATTTGACCGGATAGACGCATCAGGATGTCCGGGTTGACCTGGATCAGCTGGCGGAACTTCTTGTAGGAGATCTCGGCGACTTCGCAGGCGCCTTTGGCACGTACCCAGGCGGAACGCTCCGGATTCTCGTTCTCTTCGAACATCCCCATCTCGCCCAGGAAATCCCCCTGATTCAGGTAGGAGAGGATCATCTCCTTGCCTTCGTCATCCTTGATCAGGACGGCGACGGTGCCCTTGACGATGTAGTAGAGGGTTTCCGCTTTTTCACCGGCGTGGATCAGGGTGCTCTTGGCGGGATACTTATGAATGTGGCAATGCGACAAGAACCACTCAAGGGTGGGATCGCTTTGCGGTTTGCCAATGATCATGAGACTTCCTCTGTAGTGTCATTTTTATGGACTGTGCGTCCAGGCAAGTTGCCAAGCTTGCCATTCCTTACTCTTTGGTCGCAGTAGAATAAGAGCCTTTGCCTGTGCTGACAAGGCTTTGGGGTTTTGCCGTCCACCGGTGAGCCGCCATCTGCTGCGTCGTCCGGGGCATTCTAGGCAAGAAGAGGAGGTCGGATGTTGATTTCGATCTATTTCCCTTTGGGTCGTTGTCCGTTTCGCAGGAGAGGCTTGTCGCCACAAACGGGGCTTTATCGCCGGGAACGGGCAAGAACCTGGCGCATGTGCCACTCGACCCCGGCTTGAGGTATGCTATGGGCGTTAGAACCGTCGTCATTGAGAGGAAAGTGAGAGATGAAAGCCAAGGTCAGCTGGGTGGAAGGCATGAAGTTTGTGGGGGAGAGCGAGTCCGGTCATCAGGTGACCCTGGATGGCGCCAACCCGGGTGAAGGTGCCAGCCCGATGGAGATGATCCTGCTGGCTGTCGGCGGTTGCAGCTCCATCGATGTGGTCTCCATCCTGGAGAAGGCCCGTCAGTCCGTGACCGCCTGCCATGTCGAACTGGAAGGGACCCGCGCCGATACCGTTCCCCGGGTATTTGAGCAGATCCACCTCAAGTTCGTGGTGACCGGCAAGGGGTTGGCGGAGAAGCAGGTCGCCCGTGCGGTGGATCTGTCCATGGAAAAATATTGTTCAGTTTCCCTGATGTTGGAAAAAGCGGTAGAAATTACCCATAGTTATCAAATTCTTGAGGGTTGACCGCTATAGTTTGTCCCGTCGATAACGCCATGACATAAGGAAAGTGCGATGAAAAAAATGATGATGTTGCTTCCCCTGTTCGGTCTGGCCGCCTGCAGCATGCCGCAGCCGACCCAGTATCAATACAGCCAGTATCAGTGCGGGGAAGAGTTGCTGGCCATCACCTATGATGCCCAGGCCGACATGGTGCAGTTCCCTTATGCCGGTGTCTATCACAAGTTGGGGCGCATCGAGTCGTCCAAAGAGACTGCCAGCTATTCCGACGGGGTGACTACCTTCTCCCGCCAGGACAAGCAGGCCACCCTGGTCAAGAGCGGTGTGACCCAGCTGACCTGCGAGTTGAAGTGACCCTGATGCCGTCACGGCGTGCATGGAAAACGGCCTGCGTGAAGCAGGCCGTTTTTGTTGAAAGAGACATCAGTCTGACGGTAGCGAGCCCAGCAACTGGGCGGCCAGTTGCTGGCTAAGCTGGCCACGGGCTTCCTCTGCGACGGGCACGTCGCTGGCGAGCTGGATGGCGCTGCTCCACACCGCTTTCTGGCTATGCCCGTCGAGCAGCACGACGGCCAGGGTCCCCTTGCGGGCATTGGCGGCGGCGTTCAGGCCAGGTGTCATGCCGAGGCGGGAGAAGATCTCGCCATCGCTCATGTCCTGGCTGCCAGCTACCCCGATGGCGACCCAGACGTCGGCCTCATCCAGGGGAACGCTGCGCCAGCCTTTGCCGTCCAGTTGCCGGATGACGGCCTGCTGTACCGGCTCGAGCCAGGGCGCGGCGCTGTTGCCCGCATACTGGAATTGTTCGGCCAGCGCATAGCGTGGTGTCGCCCCGTAGGTCCAATGCTCCGCCGGGCGAACCACCATGGTACCCGTTTCGACCGTGGGTGCGGCGGGGCCGGAGCTGCAACCCCCCAGCAGGGTTGCCAGCGTGAATGAGAGAAGTGCAGCGCGCATCATTAAGCTCCTTGGCTCAGGTGATCTTGCCCGTTTCGATCAGTTGCTGGATCAGGGGGCGCAGGATCAGTTCCATTGCGAAGCCCATCTTGCCACCCGGCACGACGATGGTGTTCATCCTGGACATGAAGGCGCCGTCTATCATCGACAGCAGGTAGGGGAAGTCCACCTGCTTGATGCCCCGAAACCTGATCACCAGCATACTCTCGTCCAGGCTGGGTATCACCTTGGCGCTGAAGGGGTTGGAAGTATCGACGGTCGGCACCCGCTGGAAGTTGATGTGGGTGCGGGAGAACTGCGGCGTGATGAAGTTGATGTAGTCATCCATGGAACGCACGATGGAGTCGGTCACCGCCTCGCGGGAGTGGCCGCGTTCCGAGGTGTCGCGAATGAGCTTCTGGATCCACTCCAGGTTGACGATGGGCACCACGCCGATGAGAAAGTCCACGTGCCGCGCCACGTTGTGCTCCCCCGTGACCACGCCGCCATGCAGTCCTTCGTAGAACAGCAGATCCGTCTCGCCGGGCAGATCCTGCCAGGGGGTGAAGGTGCCAGGCATCTGGTTGAAAGGCACTGCCTCGTCGAAGCTGTGCAGATAGCGCCGGTACTGGCCGGTGCCGCTCTGGCCATACTCCTGGAAAAAGGACTCCAGCAGACCGAAGTCGTTGGCCTCCGGGCCGAAGTAGCTGATATGCCGCCCCTGCTCCCGGGCCTTGCGGATAGCCACGTCCATCTCGGGCCTGGTGTAGCGGTGAAAACTGTCCCCCTCGACCACGGCCGCCTTGTATCCAAGCTGGTGGAACATGGAGCGGAAGGCGTTGGTGGAGGTGGAAGTACCGGCACCGGACGAACCGGTGACCGCGATGATGGGATGCTTGGCGGACATAGAATTCTCTCTTCCTTGGGAGTTCCGTTATAAGGGGTGGCCCAAAGTGCGGTCAAGTGCGCCGTCATCCTCCCGCTGCCCCCACGCTTCCCGGCAATAGCTGTGAACAAGGGCTGCCTTGTGCTCTGGGTACGTTGGAATAGGTGCTGCTGGGTGGCGAACTGGTCATGCGGCCTGATGATGTGTGCTGGATAGGGGGAGGGCGGGGTGAGCCGCCCGATAAGCCGTGACCGCGTTACGCCTGGGGGAAGTCGTCAGTGGGTGACTTGCTTAAATGAGTCTTTGGGACGACATTGACACTTTCGTGCAGCTCGCTGTAGACAAGCACGGCGCTACCTTGTAGCAATTGTTGCCTGACTGCTTCGACCTTGTCGGTCAGGCTGACATCCTGTTCACCGTATTCGGTGCCTTCTTGCAGCACAAAGTGTTCGAGCAGGTTGGTGAGGGTGTCCGGCTCCAGTTCTTGCCAGGGGATAATCATGATTTCATCTTCACTCAGTGGATTGCGGATATTGTCGGTGTCTGGTCGGCAAGCGCAAGGGATTTGTCTCGTTTTGGACGAGGGGTGCCATGCCATCCATTGACGAACGCCGACCCTCCAGTCAATTCGAACAGCACCTGTTCGATGCCCGCCACCGCGCCCTGAGCGCCGGTTTGCGCTGGTACTGGGTCATCAATCTCATCGCCCTCGTATTTCTGCTGACCCGCTTCTACATCTATCGGGATGCACACCTGGTACTGGTCGGCAACCTGCCCTGGTCCTACAAATGGCAGCTCTTTGCCATGATAGGTGTTGGCCTGCTGCTGCCGCTCGGGTGGGGCTGGCTCTCCCGTCAATCCCATGCCATCTGGCTGGTGTCCCTGTGCGTCTGTGCCCTGGCCTGGGGGCTAGCCTGGGCCATGGTGGGTTACACCATCTCGATCGTCGACTTGAAGGGGGGCTTCAGTTTCATTTTCAACATGGTCAGTCTGTTGCTGCTGACCGGTCTCGTCGCCGCGTATTGCGATGTGCGGCTGTTTTACGCCCTGGTGTCGGTCCCCCTGCTGTTCTTGTTGGTGAGAGCCTCCTGGAGTCCTGAGCCCTTTGTTCTGGTCAACACCATCGTGGTCGGGGTCTTGCTGGTGGTGCTGGAGACGGGACGGCGCATGCTCAACGGCTGGTTCGAGCTTGCGGTGTCAAGGGAGCACGACAACCTGATGCTGGCAAACAAGATGAATGCCATGGCCAACCGGGATCCCCTGACCGGCATTGCCAACCGTCGCCACTTCGATCAGGCGTGCAAGCGTGCCATTGCGCAAGGCACCACCCAGGATGTACCGCTCACCGTGATCCTGCTCGATGTGGATTTCTTCAAGCGCTACAACGATCGCTATGGTCATCAGGCGGGGGATGAGTGCCTGATCCTGGTGGCCGAGTGCCTGGAGGAGAGTGTGCGGGAGCCCGGCGATCTGGTGGCGCGCTACGGGGGAGAGGAGTTCGTGGTGCTGCTGCAGGAGACGACGCTGGCCGGTGGCCAGGAGGTGGCGGAGCGCATTCGCGCCACTCTGGCGGCCAGGGCTCTGCCCCATGAGGATTCCGACGTTTCCCCCCACCTCACCCTGAGCCAGGGGATAGCCCAGTGGCGAGCCGGGGAGAGCCTCGTCATGCTGCTCGAGCGGGTCGATGGCGCCCTCTATCAGGCCAAGGAAGAGGGGCGCAACGGTTACCGGTTCGCGCCCTGAGTCTGTTCCCGCAACCACTGGCTGATGCGCTCATCCAGCCAGAAGCGGGGGCGCCAGGGAGAGCCGTGCAGGAAGCCCACGTGGCCGCCCTGGCGGCTCAGCTCGTAGCGCACCAGAGGGGAGAGCTGCTCCGCCGCCGGAATGACGGCATCGGTCATGAAGGGATCGTCGGCGGCGTGAATGACGAGGGTCGGGATGGGAATGCGGGCCAGCATGCCCAGGCCGGAGCAGGTCTGGTAGTAGTGATCGGCGCTCTCGAAACCATGGAGCGGTGCCGTCACCAGCTCGTCGAACTCCCTCAGTGTGGCGATGCGGGTGATCTGGGCCGGCTGCCAGCGCGCCCGTGCCGCGCTCTGGCGCCGGATCTTGCTTTGCAGGTTGGTTCGCATGGTGCGCAGCAGGTAGTTCTGATAGACCCGTGAGAAGCCCTGATTGACCCGATCGGCACAGCTTGCCAGTTGCAGCGGGGCCGATACTACCACCGCCGCCTTCAATGGTGCCGGGCAGGCCCGCGCCAGCAGATTGACCAGCATGTTGCCCCCCAGGGAATAGCCGATGGCGACCAGGGGACGGCCAGGAAAACGCCGCCCCAGCTCGACAATTACCGCCTGGGCGTCCTCGATGGTGCCTGAGTGATAGGCCTGCAGCAGCCGATTCGGCTCGCCACTGCACCCCCGAAAGTGCATCAGCACCGCCTCGTTCCCTTGCCGCTGCAGGTGGGCAAAGAGCCCCTTGGCATAGTGGGAGTGAATGCTCCCCTCCAGTCCGTGGAACACCACCACCAGGGGTTGTTCATCCTGGACGGGTTCGCCGCTCCAGGCCAGATCAACGAAATCGCCGTCCGTAAGTTCGAAGCGCTCCTGGATGAAGCGGGCAGGCGAGCGGCGCAGCCACTTGGGCAAAATGGTTTGCAGATGGGGGTTGCGGGCCCACCAGGGGGCGTGAAAGTGGCTTTCTGTCAACATGCAACGACTCGGAAGAGCAGGGAGGAAAAGGGGGCGGCGAGCCCTTGGCTCGCCGCGACATCAGGCCATCAGACGATCGTGGTGCTCGGCGCCGCGCAGCATGGCCTGGATCAGTTCGTTGGCTTCAAACTTGGTGAGCGCCTCGTGGGCGCCGACCTGATGGGCCCGCTCCACGCTGATCTCGCTGGAGAGGGAGGTGTGCAGGATGATGTAGGCTCCCGCCAGCTTGGCATCGCTCTGCACCTCGAAGGCCAGCTCGTAACCATCCAGTCCCGGCATCTCTATATCGCTCACCAGGATGTCGATCCGCGTGCCCTGGGAGACCCGGGTCTGCATCAGGGTGAGGGCGTCGCGTCCGTTGGTGCAGACCTCGTAGGGGATATTGATGTAATCGAGCGCCGCCATGAGCTGGCGACGGGCAACGGAGGAGTCGTCCACCAGCAGGATCCGCATAGGCTTGAGCCGCTCGCGCTGCACGTCGGTCAGCACGGGGTAGAGATGGCTGGGATCGTCCGGATAGACCCGCGACAGGATGAGCTCCACATCCAGCAACTGGATCAACTGATCTCCCACCCGGGTCACGCCGGTGACGAAGACGTTCTGTCCCAAGGAGGGAGGGGGCGGCTCGATGTCACGCCAGTTGCACTCGGTGATCTTGTCGATGCCCCGCACCAGAAAGCCCACCAGGGTGCGGCGGCAATCGGTGATGATGATGAAGCAGTGGGGCATCTCCTCCCGGCTGATGGGGCGGTAGCCCACGGCCATTGCCATGTCGATCACCGGGATGGTGATGCCGCGCATGCTGGCGGCACCGAGCACGGTGGGATGGGATTGTGGTAGAGCGGTGAGCTGGGTGTAGGGCACGATCTCCTTCACCTTGAGGGTACCGATGGCGAAGGATTGTCTGGCAGAGAGGTGGAACAGCAACATGCCCTGGGATTGGTTGGCCTTGCTCGTCATGGCGGATGTCCTGTTGATCTAGTCGGTGACGGTCAATCGGGTGTTCAGCATAAAGGATGGTGACATGAATGACTCCTTTGTTGTTAGCGGCGGTGAGCCGCAAAACTGGATTTCTTTTGTCATCCTTTTATGCCTCTCTTATCGGGTCGCGGACGGCTGAGGGGAGAGGGGCGCCCCGAGCCATTGCAGATGAGCCTCGGCCAGCGCGCTTTCATCCCGATAACCCAGCCTGCTCACCACCTGTGACGGTGTGCTGCCGCTTCGCAGCAGGCGAATCCCCTGCAACAGTTGCCACTGATCCTGCAGTGCCCGGGCGTCCGGGCCCTCGAGACCGCGAGTGCCCAGCAGGGTCTGCCAGGCAGCCACGCTATCCGGCTGCGCTCTGGCCAGGGCTTGCCAGGCATCTTGCAGTGCCTGATCCCCCAGTGACGAGATGGTGCAGCCGTGCAACTCATCTCCCACCACTTGCAGCCGCTGCCCATAGGGGCCTTGCCAGTCGCGTGGGCGTGACCAGGCCGCCAGGCTGTCCAGCAGTGCGTCCATCAACGGGCTTGCCTGCAACCAGCCAGCCTGGGCGGGCTGGGGCACCCGCACGGAGCAGGCCAGTAGATCATGCTGGCAGCCAGCCAGAGGGGTGAAGGCGGCGAGGGCATCGGCACAGAGCCAGAAGTGGCTGCCAGGTGTCAGCAGCAGCTCATGGGCACCCAATTTCAGCAGCGCCACCCCCTGGGTGACGCGCAGCAATTGGCCCATGGGGGAGCGCTTGCGGGGGCCGACCTGAAGGGTGGAAGTGGAAAAATGCTGATATTCGATGGCGTGATGCATGTAAAAACCCTGATATGATGCTGCCTGGAGGTAACAAAAATGGAAACCAGACGTAAAAAACGCTTCATTGCCGGGGCGGTTTGCCCGGCGTGCGGCAAGATGGACACCATGATGCTGTATATGGAGCATGGAGTCGAGAAGGTGACCTGTGTCGAGTGCGGGGATACCCAGGTGCAGACCCAGGAGCAGGTGGACAAGGCGACGCGCGAGGCGGAGCAGGTGATAGGGGTGTTTCGTCCCGAGTGAGGGCCATGCCTCAAGGTGATGGTACGCCGGTCAGGCTGGTCGCTGTTGATGACTTTTTCATCACACTGAAGCCGGGCCGACCATATGCTTGTCTGCCTTTTTGAGGTATTCTGAGCCCGTTTTTTTCTATCCGCAGGATCCCTGACATGAAAGTAGCTCCCCTGAGCGTGGTTACGCTGGAATACACGGTCACCGACGAACACGGTGAAGTCATCGACACCACTGTCGGTAAAGAGCCGCTGGTGTATCTGCACGGTACCCGTTACCTGGTCTCCGGCCTCGAAGCCGAGCTGGAAGGTCGCAGCGTGGGCGAGGCGTTCGACGTCACCCTGACGCCGAACCAGGCCTATGGCGAGTACGACGAGAATCTGGTGCAGGAAGTGCCCGGCGAGCTGTTCGACGGTATGGAAGTGTCTGAAGGGGATACTTTTGTGGCCGAGACCGACGACGGCCACCGCCCGGTGACCGTCATCGAGGTGTCCGAGGAGTTCATCAAGGTGGACGGCAATCATCCCCTGGCTGGCGTGACCCTGGGCTTCAAGGTCGAGATCAAGGACGTGCGTGCCGCGACCGCCGAAGAGCTGGCCCATGGCCATGTGCACGGCGCTGGTGGCTGCGGTCACGATCATGGTCATGACCATGATCACGATCACGATCATGACCACGGTGGCTGCTGTGGTGGCCATGGTCACAACCATGCACACGATCACGGCGACGATCACGGTCACGGTGGTTGCTGCGGTGGTGGTGGTTGTGGTGGCAAGGGCCATCAGCACTGATCACGGCCTGGCCGATGATAAAAGAACCCGCGCATGGCGCGGGTTTTTTTATGGCTGGCACGCATCAGTAGTGCGGTGGCGGCGTCTCTTCGGCCATGCTGGCGATCTGGCTCGGCTGTACGCTCTGCAATTTATCTACCAGTAGATGGATCTGGTGTTTGAGCCGGTCCAGCTCGCGACCCTGGGTGGTGACCTCGTCGTTGAGCTGCTCCACCGTGTATTCGGCAAAGGCGAGGCGGCTTTCCAGGGTTTCGAGGCGTTCGTTTAGTTGCTGACTCATGGGCCTTTTGGTCCTTACTTGATAGTCCAGATTTCAGCCAGGCCACTGGAGCTGGCACTGACGAGGTGGTTATTGTCGCGCAAAGCCACGCCATAGACCACAGCGCTCGGTGGTTTCACTTTGGGATGGGGCGAGACGCGCCAGCTCTGCAACGGCTGGCCGTCACTCACCTGCCACAGAGTGAGCTGGCGGGAGGGGGCGCCGGTGATGAGCCAGTTGCCGCCGTTGGCGAAGCGGGCGCTGGTGTAGACCTCGAAGCGGTGATCATATTGCAACCTGCTGTGCTCCTTGCCGGTTTTGAGATCCCAGATGCTGGCCTGGCGACTGTCTGCGGTGAAGGCGAAGCGTCCGGACGGATCCAGTCTCGCCATCACGACTCGCCCGGCGTGGTTGAAGCGCCACACCACCTGGCCCGTGCGGGTATCCCACAGATAGGCGCTGTAATCGTTGCCGCCGGTGAGGGCATAGCGACCGTTGGGGGAGAGATCCACCGTGTTGACCTGTTCGGTGTGGCCGAGGAATTGCAGCCGGCGTCCGGTCTGGGTGTCGACCACTTCCGCCTTGCCGTCTTCACGGCCGATGAGCACCTGGCGGCCATCCGCCGAGATCGCCGCATCGCGCAGGGGGGATTCTGGCAGGGAGTAGTAGCCCTGGGAGCGGCCATCCTGCAAGCGCCAGATGGCGAAGGTGTGCTGAGTGGCGGTGATGGCATGGCTGTCATCGGGGGAGAAGCGGGTCAGGGTGACGAACTCCTCCTGGTCGTCGCTCTGGCGCCAGCGCCAGCGCTCCTTGCCCTGTTCCAGATCCCACACCACAGTGCCCTGACTCAGGCTGGAGACGAGCGCGAGCTTGCCGGAACTGACGAGATCCGCGCTCAGCAGACCCTGGTTGGCGAGGTGGATCTGCTGGCTGGGAAGTGAGCGTTGTTCGCACCCCGTCAGCATCAGGCAAATACCGATGAGATAAATGGCACTTTTGATCATTTTTCCTGTCTCATGCTTTCGTTACCTGCGATCACGGCGTTAGTATAAGGCGCTTATCACGATAAACCTCTCATTTCACGAAGGAACCGAGAGCGGTATTTAGAGTTTTGGAGAAACTGATGAACAATTTTCTGAAGGTGTCCCTGTTGGCTGCGGCGGTTGCCGTCGGTCTGACTGCTTGCCAAAAAGATGAGAAACCTGCTGCGACCAACACCGCAGAGGTCAAGGCAGAAGCCAGCAAGCCGGCAGAGGCCCCCAAGGCTGAGGCCAAGAGCTTTGAAGAGCAATCCGGCTATGCGATCGGCCTCTCCATGGGTCGTTATATCGCCAATACCCTGGAGCGCCAGCAAGAGCTCGGCATCAAGCTGGACAACACCGTGATCCTGAAGGGTGTCACCGACGGTCTGGGCAAAGAAGCCAAGATGACCGACGAGGAGATCCAGAAGGTTCTGCAGGAATACGACGCCAAGATCAACGAGCTGACTAAGGCGAAGGCCGACAAGGATGCCGTGGAAAACCTGAAGAAGGGTGAAGAGTTCCTGGCTGCCAACGCCAAGAAAGAGGGCGTGAAGAGCACCGAGTCCGGCCTGCAATATCAGGTCGAGAAGATGGGTGACGGCGCCAAGCCGAAGGCCACCGACATCGTCAAGGTGCACTACACCGGTACCCTGACCGACGGCACCAAGTTTGACAGCTCCGTCGATCGCGGCGAGCCGGCTACCTTCCCGCTCAACCAGGTGATCCCGGGCTGGACCGAAGGGGTGCAATTGATGCCGGTCGGTTCCAAGTTCAAGTTCTTCCTGCCGTCCAAGCTGGCCTATGGCGAGCACGGTGCAGGTTCCATCCCGGCCAACGCCGTGCTGGTATTTGACGTAGAGCTGCTGGCCATCGAAAAACCGGCTGCCGATGGCGACAACGCCAAGAAATAAGCTCAAAGCACCATAAAAACGGCTCCCCAGGGAGCCGTTTTTGCTTGTGTATTGTCGCAATCCCCCGGATAAAGCGATGAGGCCGTCTTGAGTGTGTGGCGGCTAGCCCCCAGAATAGACAACAAAATCAAGCGCAAGGATGGATCTCGTGGCTGAAAGCAAACCCCGTGTCCTGTTGGTGGAAGATACCCGCAGTCTGGCGGTCGTCTATGAGCAGTATCTGGCCCAGGATGGCTACGAGGTGCAGCTGGCAGATTGTGGCCAGCAGGCTTTGGCACAATTGCTGGCAAGCCCGCCCCCCGTGGTGCTGCTCGACCTGGAGTTGCCCGACATGTCCGGCATGGACATCTTGCAGCAGATCACGGAGCGGCAACTGCCCTGCTCCGTGGTGGTGATCACCGCTCACGGCTCGGTGGATGTGGCGGTGGAGGCGATGCGGTTCGGGGCCTTCGATTTTCTCACCAAGCCGTTCGATGGCAAGCGCCTGTGCGCCACGGCGCGCAATGCCCTGAAGCACCAGCAGCTCAGCTCGCTGGTGGCCCAGTATCGGGAAAACTTCGAGCGCAGCTCCTTTGCCGGTTTCATTGGCGCCTCCATGGCGATGCAGGCGGTCTATCGCATCATCGAGAGCGCGGCGCCGAGCAAGGCCACCGTCTTCATCACTGGCGAGAGCGGCACCGGCAAGGAGGTGTGCGCAGAGGCCATCCACCAGTGCAGCCCGCGTCGGGATCAGCCCTTCATCGCCCTCAACTGCGCCGCCATCCCCCATGACCTGATGGAGAGCGAGATCTTCGGCCATGTGAAGGGGTCGTTTACCGGTGCCCAGGGGGATCGCAAGGGGGCGGCCAGTCTGGCGGACGGCGGCACCCTCTTCCTCGACGAGATCTGCGAGATGGATCTCGACCTGCAGAGCAAGCTGCTGCGTTTCATCCAGACCGGCACCCTGCAGCGGGTCGGCAGCGGCAAGCTGGAGACGGTGGATGTGCGCTTTGTCTGCGCCACCAACCGGGATCCCCTGGTGGAGGTCAAGGCCGGACGGTTTCGTGAAGACCTTTACTACCGGCTGCACGTGATCCCGCTGGCGCTGCCCCCCCTGAGGGAGCGGGGAGAGGACATCCTGCTGCTGGCCCGGGAGTTGCTGCTGCGTTATGCCGGTGAGGAGAACAAGCGGTTCAGGGACTTTGATGCGGACGCAGTGCAGGTGCTGCTCGACTACCCCTGGCCCGGCAACGTGCGCGAGCTGCAAAACGTGGTGCGCAACATAGTGGTGCTCAACGATGGCGAGCTGGTGAGCCCGGATATCCTGCCACCTCCCCTCAACGGGGGGCGTACCCTGGCCCCGGAGCCTGCGGTCGGGATCGCGGATCCCCAGTCAGAATCCGTCGTCGTTCGCAGGCAGGTCCGTCCGCTCTGGCAGGTGGAGAAGGAGGCCATCGAACAGGCCATCGCCAGTTGTGACGGCAACATCCCCAAGGCGGCGGCCCTGCTGGAAATAAGCCCCTCCACGATTTATCGCAAGAAGCAGAGCTGGGAAGAGGCGAGTCCGGCCTGAGCCGTCACCTCTGCTCCAGGGCAGACATGCTGATGTGCGGGGCGGCCAATTGGTCGCCCCGCACCCTTATCAGAGTTTGGCGAGCTGCTTGAGCCTGGCCAGTCGTTCTGCCTCGTTGGCGGTGAACCAGCCATCCTGTGACAGCAGAAACCAGGCGCGGGCAAAGTATTCGGGCGCCGCGGGATCATTGAGCACGAGCGCATTCTCCCCCAGCTCCTCGAACACATAGCCATCCTCGGGGGTGCCAGCGGCGGTCATGTCGTCGCGCAACTGCGCCAGTTCGGCCATGGCCTGTTCATGGCGATCCTGGGCCCGGCTCAGGCGCGCCAGACTCCAGCGGGCGATAAAGGCTTTGCCCTGGTTGTTGTGCTGCTCGTGCCAGGCCAGGCACTTTTGCTGACAGGCGATGGCCTCGTCGAGGCGACCCAGCTCGAACAGGGTCCAGCCCTGATTGTTGTAGAGGGTGGCGAGCCAGCCTCGTGCCCGCTTGTCGTGACTGCGCTCGGCCAGGGTCATCGCCAGCTGGTGCCAGTGGCTCTGCTCCTCCAGGGGGGCGGCGATGGCCACCATGTGGGCCGCATCGATGGCCAGATAGTGCTCTTCGTGCTGCTCTCCCAGTTGCCAGGCCTGTTCAAACAGGGCTCTGGCGCTGGCCTTGTCACCGGCGGAGTTGAAGGTGCGGCCACGCTCCAGCAAGGCGCGCAGGCGGGCCCGTGGAGTCGCCTCGGTGAGGCGGGGTTCTATCTCGTCGAGCAGCTGGTGCGCCTGCGCAAACTGGCGTTGCAGCGAATGGGTGCGGGCTATCTGGGTGAGGAGCTCCAGCTCCCATTGCAGGTTGGCGGCACGCGCCTCGGGCAGCAGTGCTTGAAAACGCTGGGCGCTGGCAACGGGATCCTGATAATCCCACAGTGCCATGAAATCGGGCGGATTGTTCATCTGGCCTCCATGCCGGTTATCCGCCCACCAAGATGCCTGAAGGCCATTCTTTGTACAAGAAGGGGGGCTGGCGCCATCGTGACGCCAGCGCTTGCCGATCAGTAGACCATGGCAAGGCTCATCAGCATCAGACCCAGGGCAGCAAAGGCTCCCTCCTTGATAGCCAGGCGCGGTACCAGTGCCTTGGGCAGGGCAGGGAACAGGCTCAGGGCAAAGCCGAACCCCGGCATCAGCCAGTGGAAAGCAGGGCTTCGCAGGGCGGGATCCGCAGCGCCATTGATGACGATGAGCAGGATAAAGAGGGTGAAGGCGGGCAGGATAAACCAGCGGGCATGGCCGGCGGCGACCGCCCGCAGTGGCGAGATGCGATAGAGCACCAGGGTCACGAGGAAGAGGGCGAGGGGAGCCAGCAGATAGAGCGGGGCCGGGTTCATGATGAGTGTCTCCTGACAAGGGGGGCAGAGTGTAGGCAGTCCGGGTGGAGAATGACCAGCCCCCCGCGCCCGGGCTGTGAAGCGGATCGCAGGGCAAAGGTTTGCCTGGGCAGGATCAGCGGAACCAGAACCAGAGCACGGCAAATACCAGCCAGCTCAGCATCAGCAGGATCCAGGGCAGCGGGTGCTGGCGGGTGAGCTCGATGACCTCGGCTTCGCTCTCCTCTTCCCGTGTCTCTTGGGAAGAGTGCCTGGCTTTGGCTTGCAGTTTCTTCTGGCGGCTGGCCTCGCGGGCCTTCGCCTTCATCTGTTTCTTGTATTCGTCTATGCCCTTCTGGATCCCCTGGGCGATGAGCTGGGTTTGCTCCTTGGTCTGCCCCGGCTTCTGGTTGGCACGGGCGATCTTCATCGCCTCCTGCTGGGTTTCGGGGGAAATTTTGTCGTACTTGGCCATTCCAGGCACTCCTTGGCATTGATTGGCGGGCAGTATGCCATAACCGTTACCGGCGGGCTGCCATCATGGGGGAAATTGCTCTGTGAGTGGGGGGCCTCTGTTCCAAATAGGGGAAACAGGTTGCGTGGATGATCACATTTGGCGGAATTTGTGAGTCGCCGATGAAAAACCGTCACATGTTGTTTGTTATATTACCGCCCGATCCTGGATAGGGTCGTCCAATAACAAAATAACAAGGTGATATGGAAATGAATTATAAATTTGTCAAAGGAAGTATCGCACTGGCAGTGCTTGCCGCATTGAGCGGCTGCAATACCTCAAGCAACGACAGCGTCGCCCCCTGCACCGAAAATGTCTGCAAGCTGACCATTTTGCATACCAATGATACCCACGGTCGTTTCTGGCACAACGACAAGGGCGAATATGGCATGGCGGCCCAGAAGACCCTGGTCGAGCGGCTGCGTTCCGAGGCGAAAGCGGCGGGCAGCGAAGTGCTGGTGCTCTCCGGCGGTGACGTCAACACCGGGGTGCCAGAGTCGGATCTGCAGGATGCAGAGCCGGACTTCATGGCCATGAACAGCATCCGTTACGATGCCATGGCGGTGGGCAACCACGAGTTCGACAACCCCCTGACCATCCTCGAGAAACAGCGTCAGTGGGCCCAGTTCCCGATGATCTCCGCCAACATCTATGACAAGACGAGCGGCAAGCGCTACTTCGATCCCTACAAGGTGTTCAAGCTGGAAAGCGGCCTCAAGGTCGCCGTGCTGGGTCTGACCACAGAGGACACCGCCCAGCTGGTGGATCCCAACAACGTCCAGACCCTGGAGTTCCGCGATCCGACCACGGAAGCCGCCAATCTCGGCAAGCAGATCCGCGACAACAAAGAGGCGAACCTGGTTCTTGCCATCACCCACATGGGCCATTACGAGAATGGTCAGCACGGCAGCAACGCACCGGGTGACGTGGAAATGGCCCGTGCGCTGCCGGCAGGCACCCTGGACGCCATCATCGGTGGTCACTCCCAGAACCCGGTCTGCATGGAGCCGGGCACCCCGGACAAGTACGCCGACTTCAAGCCGGGCGACGATTGCCAGCCGGATCAGCAGAACGGCACCTGGATCATGCAGGCTCACGAGTGGGGCAAGTATGTGGGTCGTGCCCAGTTTGACTATCAGAATGGCAAGCTGACCCTGACCCAGTACGATCTGATCCCGGTCAACCTGAAGAACGCGGACGGTGATTTCATCCAAGAAGAGATCGTCAAGGATCCCGAGCTCTACAACACCCTGCTCACTTATCAGGAGAAGGGACAGCAGGAGCTGGGTGTGGTTATCGGTGCCACCGATGGCGTACTGGACGGTGAGCGCGCCAACGTCCGCAACAAGCAGACCAACCTGGGTCGTCTCATCACCACCGCGACCGCCGAGAAGCTGAGCACCGACTTTGGCATCGTCAACTCCGGCGGGGTACGTGCCTCCATCGCGGCAGGGGACATCAGCTACCGTGACGTGCTGACCGTGCATCCGTTCGGCAACACCGTCAACAAGGCGACCATGAGCGGCAACGAGCTGCTGACCTACCTGGGTCAGGTCGCGACCAAGACCGCCAATACCGGTGGCTATGCCCAGTTCGGCGGTATCAAGATGACGGTGGATTGCCAAGCCAAGAGTGTGGACATCGCCACCATCGGCGGCAAGGCCTTCGATCCGGCAGCAACCTACAGCTTCTCCATCCCGAGCTTCAGCGCGGCCGGTGGTGACGGTTATCCGAAGATCGACACCATCAATGCCGGTCTGGTGGATGCCGGTGTGCTGAAGGATTATATCGCGGCGAAGAAGACCATCCAGGTCGCCGATTATCAGCCGGCCGGCGAGGTCAGCTATATCAACTCCACCTCGGTAGAGGGTTGCAAATAATCTCTGCACCCCGAGCCAATAAAAAAGAGAGGCAGCCATGGCTGCCTCTCTTTTTATTTTCAATGTCATCAGCATTGTCTCTCGGGAAATATATCCGGCCACGGGGAGCTGCCTCGAAATAGGGCATGACACGATCCGATGGCAATAAAAAGGCGACCCTGAGGTCGCCTTTATCATGCTTGCCGGAGGAGCGTGCTTAGAGCTGCTCGATGCCGACGATATGCCAGGGGGCATTGTCCTTGGCGAGATCACGCTCGAGGTGCCACACCTCCTTGATATCCTCCTCGACCTGCTCCTGACGGTCCATGTAGCGGCCGCTGAAGCGCACGCTCACCTGGGCCCAGTCGCTGCCGTAGTCGGCACGGACCAGCTGGGTGTCCACGTACATCACCTCGGTGTGCTGCTCACCGGAGAGCTCGGCGCGTTCGGCCTTGAGGTGCTCGAACAGCTCGGGGCTCACGTACTCGCGGATCTTCTCCAGGTCGTTCTTGTTCCAGGCCTCTTGCAGGGTGCGGTAGTGATCGCGGGCGCCGGCCAGGAAGCCGTTCATGTCAAAGCCCGGGGGCAGACGGAAGGGCACGTCGCTGTCGGCAAAACCGGTGGCCTGCGGGGCGCTGTGGCTTTGCTCGAACTGCTGGGGGGCCGCGCTCTGGGGCGGTTGATAGCCCGCATAGGCCGTCTGTGGCTGGGCCGCTGCTGCCTTGTTCCTGCGCAGGGCTCGGAACAGGAAGACACCGCCCAGTGCCAGCAGGGCGATCAGCAGGAAGTCCATCCCTTGCAGACCTTCGAAGGCGCCGCTGCCCAGCAGGTAGGCGAACAGGCCGCCGGCCAGCAGACCACCCAGCAGGCCGCCCATCATGCCGCCTTTCTTGGGTGCCTGGGCGCCCACGGTCGGGTTCTTGGTGTCGACCGGCTTGGCTGCAGGTTGGGCTGGAGCCGTCTTGTAGCTCTTGCCAAAGGATTTGCCGCCACCAAGTTTCTTGGCCTCGGCGATGGGTGCCCCAAGGCCAATGGCCAGGATCAGGGCAAACAGGGTCAGCATCTTTTTCATTTTGACTCTTTCACTCTCATGTAGGTGGGGGCATGCTCTGCTTGTGCAAGCTCAGCGAGGCGCATGGCAGGCTGCCAGTCCCTTTTTGTGTTGCAGCTTGCGGGTATGATTATCACGGATGGCATGAATTATTCATGAACAGATTGAGTCGTCCGACAGGGGAGGCGCCCATGAGACACAGACGGCCGAGTCGCTCGGTGCGCAGGCTGCGCAACAAACAAAGAGCTAGAACGAAAGATCAGACCCTGGTCTGGCCCTTTCTCGTACTGTGAGGCATGTCTGCGGCGCACAAGTGGATGACGCTGACGAGGCCTGGGTCCCGTCTTGTCGCCGGATGCGATGACGGGACGTATTAGCGCTCGCGATGGCGGGGTTTCTTTTGTAAAATTCCCGTCCCCTTCCCGCTGCGGTTTTTATGTGTATGGCAGAGCAAGTGACGGCGAAAAAAGACGCCAAGACACAACAGCTGAAAGTACCTCCCCACTCTTTTGAGGCCGAACAGTCCGTACTGGGCGGCCTGATGCTGGACAACGAGGCCTGGGATCGGGTCGCCGAACGGGTGATCGACAAGGATTTCTACAGCCGCCCGCACCGCCTGATCTTCCAGGCCATGACCCGCCTCTCCAATGCGGGCACCCCCATCGACCTTATCACTCTGCAGGAGGAGCTCGAGCGCTCCGAGCAACTGGAAGAGGCCGGTGGCTTCGCCTATCTGGTGGAGATCGCCAAGAACACCCCGAGTGCCGCCAACATCAGTGCCTACGCCGAGATCGTGCGTGAGCGGGCGGTGGTGCGGGAGATGATCTCGGTCGCCAACGAGATAGTCGAAGCAGGCTACGAGCCCCAGGGACGTACCTCCAACGATCTGCTGGACTTGGCCGAGAGCAAGGTGTTCCAGATCGCCGAGCAGCGCACCAGCGCCAACGAGGGCCCCCAGCCCCTGAAGCTCATCCTCGAGCAGACCGTCGACAAGATTGAAGAGCTGTTCAAGACCCCCCACAACGGGGTGACCGGCGTGTCGTCCGGCTACAACGATCTGGACAAGATGACCGCCGGCCTGCAGCGTTCGGATCTGGTCATCGTCGCCGCCCGTCCCTCCATGGGCAAGACCACCTTTGCCATGAACCTGTGCGAGCACGCGGCCCTCACCGCCGACAAGCCGGTGCTGATCTTCTCCCTCGAGATGCCCTCCGAGCAGATCATCATGCGTATGCTGGCCTCGGTGGGGCGCATCGACCAGACCAAGGTGCGGACCGGCCAGCTCGACGACGAGGATTGGGCGCGGCTCTCCTCCACCATGGGGCTGCTGCTGGAGAAGGGGAAGATGTACATCGACGACTCCTCCGGCCTCACCCCGACCGAAGTGCGCTCCCGTGCCCGCAGGGTGGCGCGGGACAACGGCGGCATCAGCATGATCATGGTGGACTACCTGCAACTGATGCGGGTGCCGGCGCTGTC
Organism: Aeromonas sp. MaB10011B; assembly: GCF_017939325.1. Lineage (NCBI taxonomy): Bacteria > Pseudomonadati > Pseudomonadota > Gammaproteobacteria > Aeromonadales > Aeromonadaceae > Aeromonas > Aeromonas sp. MaB10011B. The sequence goes on from NZ_JAGKRK010000011.1 coordinate 44,251, forward strand.
TGACAACCGAACTCTGGAAATCGGTGAAATCTCCCGCTCCCTCAAGGCGCTGGCGAAAGAGCTGCAGTGCCCCGTGGTGGCGCTCTCCCAGCTGAACCGAAGCCTGGAACAGCGTGCCGACAAGCGCCCGGTCAACTCGGATCTGCGGGAATCCGGCTCCATCGAGCAGGATGCGGACTTGATCATGTTCATCTACCGCGACGAGGTCTATCACGACGACAGCCCCGACAAGGGGATCGCCGAGATCATCATCGGCAAGCAGCGTAACGGCCCCATAGGACGAGTGCGGCTCACCTTCCAGGGTCAGTTCTCGCGCTTTGACAACTACGCGGGCCCGGCGTTTGATGATGACTACTAAGTAAGCCGGGAGCCTGCTCCCGGCATCCATAAACAGTTTTCCCGGTTCGACAATTCTGCCGGTCCGGCCTTAGACGATGAGATTTGAGGGCTGACACCACCCGGTGCCTGATTATCATGCCCTCGTAAGGGAAAACAGATGAAAGCGGCTATCGCCCAGATCAATACAGCGGCCCTGCGCCACAACCTCGCTGTGGTCAAACGCCACGCCCCCCAATGCAAGATCATTGCCGTGGTCAAGGCCAACGCCTATGGCCACGGCCTGCTGCCGGTCGCCCGCACCCTGGTGGATGCGGACGCCTACGCGGTGGCCCGCATCGAAGAGGCGCTGATGCTGCGCTCCTGCGCCGTGGTCAAGCCCATCGTGCTGCTGGAGGGCTTCTTCAGCGCCGCCGACCTGCCGGTGCTGGCGGCCAACAACCTGCAGACCGCGGTGCACACCTGGGAGCAGCTCGAAGCGCTGGAGCAGGCGGAGCTGCCTGCCCCCGTGGTGGCCTGGCTCAAGCTCGACACCGGCATGCACCGCCTCGGGGTACGGGCCGAGGAGATGCCCGCCTTTATCGAGCGCCTCGGCAAGTGCAAGAACGTGGTGCAGCCGTTCAACGTCATGACCCACTTCAGCCGCTCCGATGAGCTGGAGCAACCCACCACCCGCGAGCAGATCGACTTGTTCAGCCAGCTGACTGCGCCGCTGTCGGGCGAGCGCGCCATGGCCAACTCGGCAGGCATCCTGGCGTGGCCGGATTCCCACTGCGACTGGGTGCGCCCCGGCGTCATCCTCTACGGCGTGTCGCCGTTCCCCAATACGGTGGCGGCGGATTATGACCTGCAGCCGGTGATGACCCTCAAGACCCAGCTCATCGCGGTGCGCGATCACAAGGCGGGCGAGCCGGTAGGCTATGGCGCCAACTGGGTGTCGGATCGCGATACCCGGCTCGGGGTGATTGCCATCGGCTATGGCGACGGTTATCCGCGCATGGCCCCCAACGGCACGCCAGTGCTGGTCAATGGCCGCATCGTGCCCCTGGTGGGGCGCGTCTCCATGGACATGACCACGGTGGATCTCGGTCCCGGCGCCACCGACAAGTCCGGTGACGAGGCGGTGCTCTGGGGGGAAGGGCTGCCGGTAGAGCGGGTTGCCGACCAGATCGGCACCATTCCCTATGAGCTCATCACCAAGCTCACCTCCCGCGTCTTTATGGAGTATGTGTAGGCGAGTCGCCCCTCATCCCCAACCCTTCTCCCGCGAGGGGAGAGGGGAGAACAAAAAGGCCGCCCCGACAAGGGCGGCCTTTTTCATGGGCGTGTCCCAGAGACGAAAGAACAAGCCCCGCATTGGCGGGGCTTGAGTCTCCGTCACTATGCGGCGCTTAGCCTATGGTCATCAGGCTGGCGTTGCCACCGGCGGCGGCGGTGTTGACCGAGAGGGCGTGCTCGATGAGCAGGCGCTCCAGCGGGATGTCGGTCTCGCCGCGATGCAGGCCGTGCACACCGATGATGGCGCCGTTACGGGCTGCCTGGCGCGCGGCGGCGAGCTTGCTCACCTCCCGCAACTGATCCGAGTCGCCGTGGTGCAGCAGGGCATCGAAGTCCGTCTCCCCCGTGGCCCAGTCCGCCACCAGCGCGATGGGATCCCGCGCCTCGGTCGGCAGGGAAGAGAGCAGGGAGCGTGTCTGGGCATCGTCCGGCAGCAACACCTGGCTGCCGACCGCCAGACAGGCGGCCAGCTGGGCCAGCAGGTCGGCCTTCTCCTGGGCAAGACAGAGCACCCGTTCCCGGGGCAGCAGGCTGTAGCTGTTGCGCTCGCCGGTGGGGCCGGTCAGCAGCTGGGTACGGCCGCTCTGGGAGAGCGCAGCGTAGTGATCGCACAGGGCGGCGAGGGCCGGATCCTGCTTGCTCGCCCAATCGCGCAGGGCCACGAGGGGGGCTTTCGCCTCGGCATGCAGGGCGCCGGACTCCTGGTGCAGCTGGTTGGCCACCGCCTCCTGGGGACGGGCGCCGAGCAGGCGATACATGTAGAGCGGGCCACCGGCCTTGGGACCGGTGCCGGAAAGCCCTTCCCCACCGAAGGGTTGCACCCCGACCACGGCGCCCACGATGTTGCGGTTGACGTAGAGGTTGCCCACCTTGGCCACGTTCACCACCTGGGCGATGGTCTCGTCGATGCGGGTATGAACACCCAGGGTCAGGCCGTAGCCGCTGCCGTTGATCTGCTCGAGCAACTCCCCGAGCCGGGTGCGCGGGTAGCGGACCAGGTGCAGCACAGGGCCGAACACTTCGCGTCCCAGTTCGTCCAGGCTGTCGAGCTCGATCAGGGTCGGCAGCACGAAGGTGCCACGGCTGCAGGCATCCCCCTGGGTGCGGGCGATCTGGTGCACCTTGCGCCCCTTGTCGCCCATGGCCTTGATGTGGCGCTCGATGTTGGCCTTGGCCTCGGCGTCGATGACGGGACCGATGTCGGTGGAGAGGTGCTCGGGGCTGCCGACCTTGTACTCGGCCATGGCGCCCTTGAGCATCCGGATCACCCGATCCGCCACGTCATCCTGCACGCATAGCACTCGCAGGGCGGAGCAGCGCTGACCGGCGCTGTCGAACGCCGAGGAGATGACATCCATCACCACCTGTTCGGTCAAGGCGGAAGAGTCGACGATCATGGCGTTCTGGCCGCCGGTCTCGGCGATGAGGGGAATGGTGCGACCCTGGGCGTCGAGGCGACCGGCCAGGTTGCGGGAGATGATGCCCGCCACCTCGGTGGAGCCGGTGAACATGACGCCGCGCACCCGTTCGTCCGCGATGAGCGCCGCACCCACGGTCTCACCACGGCCCGGCAGCAGTTGCACCGCACCGGCGGGAACCCCCGCGTCCAGCAGGATGCGCACCGCCTGGGCGGCGATGAGGGGGGTCTGCTCGGCAGGCTTGGCCAGCACCGTATTGCCGGCGGCCAGGGCCGCGCACACCTGGCCGCTGAAGATGGCCAGCGGGAAGTTCCAGGGGCTGATGCAGACCACGGGGCCGAGCGGCCTGTGGGTGTCGTTGGCGAAGTGGTTGCGCGCCTGGGCGGCGTAGTAGCGCAGGAAGTCCACCGCTTCGCGCACCTCGGCGATGGCGTTGGCAAAGGTCTTGCCGGATTCGCGTACCAGCAGGCCCATCAGGGGTTGCAGTTCGGATTCCATCAGATCGGCTGCCCTGTCCAGCACGGCGGCCCGCTCGGCTGGCGGGGTGGACTGCCAGATCTGGCCGCTCGTGAGGGAGCAGGCGAGCGCCTTGTCCACCAGCGCTACCGTGGCTTCGCTCACCTGACCGACGACATCGCGGTGATCCGCCGGGTTGAGCACGGGCTGGAACTGGGTCGGCGCCTCGGTGTCGCAACCCAGCATGGGCACGGCTTGATAGGCGGTGTTGGTGCTGGCGAGCAGGGCGGCGGAGAGTGACCCCAGGCGGTGCTCGTTCGCGAGATCCAGACCTGCGGAGTTCGGGCGCGCCTCGCCGTAGAGATCCCGGGGCAGGGGGATGCGCGGATGGGGCAGACCCAGGGTCCCTTCACGGGCGGCCATCTGCTCGATCTGCTGCACCGGATCCTGCACCAGATCCGAGAGGGAGATGTTGTTGTCCGCGATGCGGTTGACGAAGGAGGTGTTGGCCCCGTTCTCCAGCAGGCGGCGCACCAGGTAGGCGAGCAGGGTCTCGTGGCTGCCTACCGGTGCATAGATGCGGCAGGGGCGACCCAGCTTGCCGTCGGCCACCTTGCCGACCACCTGTTCGTACAGGGGTTCACCCATGCCGTGCAGGCACTGGAACTCGTACTGACCCGGGTAGTAGTTCTGACCGGCGAGCTGATAGATGGCAGACAGGGAGTGGGCGTTGTGGGTGGCGAACTGGGGATAGATGGCCTCGGGCACCGCCAGCAGCTTGCGGGCGCAGGCGAGGTAGGAGACATCCGTGTAGGGCTTGCGGGTGTAGACTGGGTAGCCTTCCAGCCCTTCCTGCTGGGCACGCTTGATCTCGCTGTCCCAGTAGGCGCCCTTCACCAGACGGATCATCAGGCGGTGACGGCTGCGCTTGGCGAGATCGATGACGTAGTCGATCACATAGGGGCAGCGCTTCTGGTAGGCCTGGATGACGAAGCCGATGCCGTTCCAGTCGGCGAGGGACGGATCGAAGCAGAGCTTTTCCAGCAGATCGAGGGAGATCTCCAGGCGATCGGCCTCCTCGGCGTCGATGTTGATGCCGATGTCATACTGCCTGGCGAGCTGGGTCAGGCCCAGCAAGGTGGGGTAGAGCTCCTCCATGACGCGATCGTACTGGGCGCGGCTGTAGCGCGGATGCAGGGCGGAGAGTTTGATGGAGATACCCGGCCCCTCGTAGATGCCGCGACCGTGGGAGGCCTTGCCGATAGCGTGGATGGCCTGCTCGTAGGAGGCCAGATAGCGTTTCGCATCCTCCTCGGTCAGGGCCGCTTCCCCCAGCATGTCGTAGGAGTAGCGGAACCCTTTGCTCTCCATGCCGCCTGCGTTCGCCAGCGCCTCGGCGATGGTCTCGCCGGTGACGAACTGCTCACCCATCAGGCGCATCGCCATGTCGACGCCCTTGCGGATGAGCGGCTCACCCCCCTTGCCGATGAGTCCCTTGAGGGAGTTGTTCATGCCCGCTTCGTTGTGGGTGGCCACCAGCTTGCCGGTGATGAGCAGACCCCAGGAGGCCGCGTTGACGAACAATGAGGTGCTCTGGCCCAGGTGCTGGCTCCAGTTGCCGCCGCTTATCTTGTCGCGGATGAGGGCATCCCGGGTCGCCTTGTCGGGGATGCGCAGCAGCGCCTCCGCCAGGCACATCAGGGCCACCCCTTCCTGGGAGGAGAGGGAGAACTCCTGAAGCAGCCCCTGCACCAGGCCCTGACGGCCGCTGGCGCTCTTCTGGTTGCGCAGCTTCTCGGCGATGCCCATGGCCAGCTTCTGGGTCGCGTCAGCCTTCTCCTTGGGCAGACGGGCCTGCTCCAGCAGCATGGGGACGGCTTCGGTCTCGGGGCGGCGATAAGCCCCCGTGATGGCGGCCCGCAGCACGGACTGGGGCAGAATGCTCTCGGCAAACTCGAGGAAGACCTGGATGCCCTGCTCGGTCAGGGTCTCGACGGCCTCTTCCCCGGCGGCGGCAGCCAGCCCGGAGTGCTCGGGCGGGGTCAGACCGCGATCCAGTTGCTCCAGATAGGTGAAGATGGCTTGCTTGATCAGCCAGTGGGGAGTGCGATCCAGGGTCTGCGCAGCCTGTTTGAGGCGGTCGCGGGTCGCTTCATCGAGTTTGACGCCGAGGGTGGTAGTGGCCATGGGACTTCCTGTGTCTAGAAGGTAACAATATTACCGGACGGTTAAATTTCGCCGATGATGGTGCAACCAGGTGCAACCTTCAAGCAAGAAATTTTAATGTATTGGTTACATTGTTGAATTCTTCCATGAATCCGGTCTCCATCAGGCTCCTTTCAAGCCCGCCGCTTGTCCGCTTTTCACAGCATTATTAATGGGTTGGCAATGCATCTTATGAATGCTGATGTGAGGTGCAACCTCTTGTAAATGTGGTTGCGCTTTTGGGGGTTCGACCGAGCCTGGGCTGTGAGCGCGGCTCCCCCGTGCGCAGAAGGGGGCGGAGCGCCACCTGACAGAGCCCCGTGCTCTTCTATGCTGTTAGCTGGCCACAGGGGCCAGCTATCGGTGACAAGGAGAAACCCATGGCGCGTGTCAGTACCTATCTCAATTTTGCCCGGGAGACGGAGGCTGCCTTCCTCTTCTATCGCGAAGTGTTCGGCGGTGACTTCAGCGGCCCCATCCACAGGTTCAAGGAGTCCCCGGGTTGCCCGGGCCAGCCCCCTTTGTCGGAGGAAGACGGGGAGCTGGTGATGCATGTGGCCCTGCCCATCCTTGGGGGTCACGTGCTGATGGGCACGGATGCTCCGGCCAGCATGGGGTTCACCCTGGTGCAGGGCAACAACAGCTACCTCAACCTGGAGCCGGACAGCCGGGGCGAGACCGATCGCCTGTTCGCAGCCCTGGCCGAGGGAGGTCAGGTGGAGATGCCGCTGGCGGAGATGTTCTGGGGTGACTATTTCGGATCCCTGGTGGACAAGTTCGGCACCCACTGGATGTTCAACTGCCAGAGCAAGACCTGACGGCAGATCTGCAATGAAAAGGGCGCCATGGCGCCCTTTTCATCTTTATTGCCCATCACTGTCCCTATTTGCTGCGCCTGCCACCTGCGCTGGTATGCCCCGGGCATGGGATTGCAGTGCGCTGAGCTGCTTTATGGCGTGCGACCCACCATGTCAGCGGGGATCACCCAGGCATCGAATTGCTCCGCGCTGAGGTGGCCCGAGGCAATGGCCGCCTCCCGTAGACTCAGCCCCTGATGGTGCGCCCGTTTGGCGATGTCGGCCGCCTTGTCATAGCCGATATGGGGGTTGAGGGCCGTCACCAGCATCAGGGAGCGGGAGAGCAGATCGTCGATCCTGGCCTGGTTCGGGGTGATGCCGACGGCGCAGTGGTCGTGGAAGCTCTGCATGCCGTCCGCCAGCAGCCGCACGCTCTGCAGGACGTTGTAGGCGATCATCGGCCTGAACACGTTGAGCTCGAAGTTGCCGCTGGCGCCGCCGATGTTGATGGCCACATCGTTGCCCATCACCTGGGCGCACAGCATGGTGAGCGCCTCGCACTGGGTCGGGTTGACCTTGCCGGGCATGATGGAGGAGCCGGGCTCGTTTTCCGGAATGATGAGTTCCCCCAGCCCGCTGCGGGGGCCGCTCGCGAGCCAGCGCACGTCGTTGGCGATCTTCATGAGGGAGGCCGCCAGCGTCTTGAGGGCGCCGTGGGCATGGACCTGGGCATCGCTCGCCGCCAGGGCCTCGAACTTGTTGGGAGCGCTCACCAGCGGCAGACCGGTCTGCTCGGCCAGGGTCCTGGCCACCGCGTCGGCGAAACCTGGGGGGCAGTTGAGGCCGGTACCCACCGCCGTGCCCCCCAGCGCCAGCTCGCACAGATGGGGCAGGGCGGCCCGGATGTGGCGCTCCCCCTGACTGAGCTGGGCTACCCAGCCGGAGATCTCCTGCCCCAGGGTGAGGGGCGTGGCGTCCTGCAGGTGGGTGCGGCCTATCTTGACGATGTCGTCGAAGGCGGCGGCCTTGCTCGCCAGGGTCTCTTTCAGGGGGACGAGCGCCGGCAGCAGCTGGCCCGTGATGGCGGTGACGGCGGCCAGGTTCATGGCGCTCGGGAAGACGTCGTTGCTGGACTGGCTCTTGTTCACCTCGTCGTTGGGGTGTACCAGCCGCCCCTCGCCACGGGGGCCGCCGAGCAGCTCGCTGGCCCGGTTCGCCAGCACCTCGTTGAGGTTCATGTTGGTCTGGGTGCCGGAGCCGGTCTGCCACACCATCAGGGGAAACTCGGCGTCGTGCTGGCCGCACAGGATCTCGTCGGCGGCCGCCATGATGGCCTGGGCCTTGCGCGCGGGCAGCAGTCCCAGGGCGTGATTGACCCTGGCACAGGCGGACTTGATGCGGGCCAGGGCATGGATGATCTCCCTGGGCTGGCGCTCTCCCGAGATGTTGAAGTGGTGCAGGGAGCGCTGGGTCTGGGCGCCCCAGAGCCGATCGACCGGGACGGCGATCTCCCCGAGGCTGTCGTGTTCAATCCTGATGGTCATGGTGCCTCCCGCCGGCAGGAAAAGGGGCGAGGGAAGATCCCTTGCCCCTCACAGCATGGCAAATCCCGCGGGCGAACGCTCAGGTCACCGCGGTCGTCATGGCCCCGGCCAGGGGGTGAAACGGCGTCAGCCCGGCCAGGGGCGCGGCCGTGATGAACTCCTGAGTGGTCTCACCGTGCTTGAAGATCTTGAAGCCCTCGCCCCGGGCGTTCCAGTATTCGATGCTCTCGCCGCCGTGCTCGCCGCTTACCTAAAGCAGGCTCCCTTCGCGCAGGGCCACCACGGACTCGCTCGGGTTGATGGCACAGAACTCGGCGAGCCGCTCGTCCCGGGTCTCCCCCATGTGGCCGCTGATGCCGGCATCCAGGTAGTGGGGGTTGATCTGCAGGGGGAACAGGCCCAGCGCCGGCAGCACGGCGGCGCTGCACACCGGCATGTCGTTGGTGGTGCGGATGCTGGGGGTAGCCACGTTGCAGCCGGCGCTCCAGCCCACATAGGGCACGCCTCGCTCGCGCACGGCACGCTGGATGGGCACCACCAGGCCGTATTCGTGCAGCAGCTGGTTCAGGCGCCAGGTGTTGCCGCCGCTGATGAAGATGGCGTCGGCCCGCTGGATGGCATCCACCGGATCGTCGAACTGGTGGATGCTGATGGCCTTCACCCCCTGGCTCTCGCTGAGTTCGAAGGCGCGGGCGTCCCAGTCGCTGCGGATCACCGCGTAGGGGATGAGCAGGATGCGCTTGACCTGTTTGCGGGCGAGCAGGGTTCGTACCCGCTCCCGGGCCCAGCCGAGCAGGCCGGGGTGTTCTGTGGTTTTGCCGTTGCTGAGCAGAAGCAGTTCCATGAAAGCTGTCCTCAAAGGGTGAAAGCGGAGGAGGGAGGATCACTTGGGCCGGTGCGGCCAAGTGGCCGTCGGGGCATGCTAGGCTGTGTTCTTAAAGTGATGAGGATATAATCTCACATCTTCTCAACAGCTTAAGATCCATTCCGTGTCCCGCCGTTATCAGCTGACTGATGCACAATGGGGGCTTATCGAGCCCCAGTTTCCTTCTCGAAGCCTGATCGGGCGCCCTACCCGTGAACCGCGCCAAGTGCTCGATGGCATTCTCTGGATACTCCACACCGGAGCTCCTTGGCGAGACCTTCCAGAACGTTTCGGACCATGGAATTCGGTCTACAACACCTTCCGGCGTTGGCAGGATGCAGGCCGGATTGATGCCATTCTGGAAGCGCTGCAACTCAAGCTCAATGAAGAAGGGCTCATCGATTTCGACCTGTGGTGCCTGGACGGCTCCAATGTCAGAGCATCCAAAGATGCTGCCGGTGCACGTAAAAAAACACCTCAATGAATCAAGCCCTTGGCCGTTCGCGGGGAGGTTTCGGCAGCAAAATTCACTTGGTCACGGACGGTCATGGCTTACCACTGAGCTTCTGCCTGTCACCGGGGCAATCAGCAGAAATCAGCTATGCAACAAGCGCGTTGGCCATGGCGAGGATACCAACGTCATCAGGTCGCTACCGAACACGGCCAGCGCATCTTGCCGCAGACAAGGCCTATAGCAGCAAAGCCTTTCGAGCCGAGCTACGGCGGAGAAGGATAAAAGCGGTCATTCCGCAACGCAGCGACCAGCAACGGCGCCATAAGGGGCGTCCATTGGTACTGGACAAGGTGCATTACCGCAGGCGCAATGTCGTGGAGCGGTGCTTCGGTTGGTTGAAGAAGTTTCGCCGGTTTTCAACGAGATATGAAAAGCTAGCCAAGAGTTTTGCAGCCTTTATCAAACTGGCTTTCTGCCTTCGCTACTTGCGCGAGTTATGTGTGGACAGAAAACCAGCATTTTGAGAACACAGCCTAGCACCCCGGGCTGGGCGGTTCTGTGATCCGGGGACCCATTCAACCACTGCGAAGGGGCGGGTCAATGCCAATGGATGAATTCGCAGCGCCAATGAAAGACCCCGCCGAGGCGGGGTCCGAGGAGGGCTGGACGGATCAGGAGGCGGTCGCCTCGGCCACCCGGAACTCGGGCTGCTGGCGCAGCTTCCACAGCTCGCTCCACTTGCGCAGGGCGGAGATCAGGATCAGCGCCCCCAGCACCAGCATGATGAGGGAGATGGCGCCGTTCATCGGGTTGTAGCCCTTGGCGGCCGAGTTGAAGTAGACGTTGCGCATCATCCAGTAACCGGCGTAGTTGACGGTCACGAACAGGTAGGCCAGCGGGATCAGGCAGGTCAGCATATAGCGGCGCTTGCTGGCGAGGCGCAGGATGATGGTGGCACCTATGATGAGGCCCACCGAGGCCATCAGCTGGTTCGATACCCCGAACAGGGCCCATACCGAGCCGATATCGCCGGACATCAGCAGATACCCCCACATGACGCAGGCGAGCACGCTGGCCCCGATGGCGCCCGGCATCCAGTCGATGCGCTTGAGGGGCGGGTAGAACTCGCCGAAGAAGTCCTGAATGAGGTAGCGGGAGACCCGGGTGCCGGAGTCGACGGCGGTCAGGATGAACACCGCTTCAAACATCACCACGAACTGGAAGAAGTAGGAGGCGAGGTTACTGAACCAGGGCACCTTGGTGAAGATGTAGGACATGCCCACCGCCAGGGTGACGGCGCCGCCGGTGCGGCCGTTCAGATCCATGCCGATCTCCTGGGAGAGGAAGGGCAAATCCACCACCTGCATCCCCAGCTTGGCGAAGGCCTCCGGAGTGGCGTTGATGGCGAAGTAATCCGCCGGGTGCAGGGCGGTGGCGGCGATCAGCGCCATCACGCCCACCACGCACTCGGCCAGCATGGCACCGAAGGCGACCGGCAGGATGTCGTTCCACTTGTCCACCAGTTTCGGGGTGGTGCCCGAGCCGATGAAGGCGTGGAAGCCGGAGATGGCGCCACAGGCGATGGTGATGGAGATGAAGGGCCAGACCGGGCCGCCCAGTACCGGGCCGCCGCCGTGGACGAACTGGGTCATGGCGGGGAACTGGATCTCGGGGTTGATGCAGATGACGCCGATCACCAGGGCGCCGAACACGCCGATCTTCATAAAGCTGGAGATGTAGCCGCGCGGGGTGAGTAGCAGCCAGACCGGCAGCGCGGTGGCGAAGAAGGCGTAGATGGGCAGCGCCAGACTGATGGTCTCGGCGCGCAGGGTCAGCCAGGCACCGAAGGCGCTCTCCTGCACGTAGGGGCCGAAGAAGACGCAGGCCAGCACGGCGATGAAGCCCACCCAGGAGGCGGCTTGCAGGTTGCCGGTCAGCTTGTGCCAGATCCCCACCACCATGGAGATGGGGATGGTCATGAAGACCGCGAACACGCCCCAGGCGTTACGCTCCAGCGCGTGCACCACCACCATGGAGAGACCCGCCATGGTGATGGTGATGATGAACAGCATCGCAAGGCCCGTGCACCAGCCGGCGATGGGGCCGAGTTCGGCCTTGGCCACCTCGGAGAGGGACTTGCCCTGATGCTTCATGGAGGCGAACAGCACGACTGTGTCGTGTACCGCACCGCCGATGACGCAGCCGATCAGCAGCCAGAGAAAGCTCGGCAGGTAGCCGTACTGGGCCGCCAGGACCGGGCCCACCAGCGGGCCGGCGGCGGCGATGGCCGCGAAGTGCTGGCCGAAGTTGACCCACTTGTTGGTCGGCACATAGTTCTTGCCATCTTCCAGCTCGTGGGAGGGGGTGACCAGCTTGTCGTCGGCCCGCAGCACCTTGCGCACAAAGAACACGCCGTAGAGGCGATAGGCGATGGCGAGGATGCAGAGGGCCGCAATGACGAAGGTGATTGCGTGTTGCATGACGGAGTTTCCTTTTCCTGCGGCCAATCTGGCCGGGCTCAGGCTGCACTCTACGCAGGCGGCAGGGAAAGGGGAGCGCAGAAAGGGTCAGTGGCAGAGGGCCGCCCGCGAGCGGCAGAAAAGCGGCCCCGAGCGGTTTGAGGGATGAGCCGGCGGGCGCGGCAAGCGGGTGAGCGGTAACGGGCAGGGGACGGGGCGAGTGGCCCGCCCCTCAGGGGATCTCCAACAATTCTTTGAGGGGCTTGAGGTAGCGCCGGCTCACCGGCACCTTGTGGCCGCCCTGGGTCACCACCTCCGCCAGGCCGCCGTCCAGCAGCAGGATCTCGCGGATCTGGCCCGGGTTGAGCAGGTACTGGCGGTGACAGCGCACGAAGCCGGTCTTCTCCTCCAGGGTGCGCAGTGTCAGCTCGGTGGTGCCTTGCTGCTGGGCGCTCACCACCTTGTTGCCGGCCAGATCGCTGTGGACGAACTCCACCTCGCCAAGGGGCAGCAGCAGGATGCGGTTGTGGCCGCTGCAGGGAATGCTGCGCAGGGGCTGGGCGATGCGGGTCGGATCCGGCAGCGGTTGGCCCGCCAGCTCACCCTTTGGCGAAAGCAGCCGCTGGATGCGCTCCAGCGCCTTGTTCATCCGTTCGCTGGTGACCGGCTTGAGCAGGTAGTCGAGGGCGTTCTCCTCAAACGCGCGCAGGGCAAACTCGTCGTAGGCGGTGATGAAGACGATGTGGGGGCGCAAGTCCGGATCCAGCATGCTCACCAGCTCCAGCCCGCTGATGCGCGGCATCTGGATGTCGAGAAACAGCAGGTCGGGTTTGAGGCGATGGATGGCGGGCAGCGCCTCCATGGCGTGGGCGCACTCTCCCAGCAGGCGGATATTGCCCGCCTGCGCCAGCAGCAGCCGCAGCTCCTCGCGGGCGAGGGGTTCATCGTCGACGATCAGGGCGGTCAGCATGGGCTCTCCTGCAGGGGAAGGGTGATCCTCACCCGGGTGGATTGATGGGGCTCGCAGTGAATGGTGACCCCGTACTCGGCGCCGTAACGGGCCTTGATGCGCCGATCCACTATGTTCATGCCAAGGCCGCTCTCCTCCCGCCTGGCCTGATAGAGGCCGGCGTTGTCCTCAACTTCCAGCACCAGCTGCTCACCCTCCTGCCGCGCCGTCAGGGTCAGTTTGCCCGGCTCGAACATCTGGGAGATGCCGTGCTTGATGGCGTTCTCGACGATGGGCTGCAGGGAGAAGGTGGGCAGCCGGTACTCCAGCAGCGGCTCGGGAATCTGGATCTGCACGCTCAGGTGCTCGGCGAAGCGGGCCTGCTCGATGTGCAGGTAGGCGTTCACGTGCTCCAGCTCGTCGGCCAGGGTCACCTCGTCACCCTGGCGCTTGAGGTTCTTGCGAAAGAAGGTGGAGAGGTGGTGCACCAGGGTGCGGGCATCCTCGGGGTCGCGCCGGATCACCGCCGCCAGGGTGTTGAGGGCGTTGAACAGAAAGTGCGGGTTGATCTGCGCCTGCAACAGCTTGATCTCCGACTGGGCCAGCAGCCGCTTCTGCTCGTTGTACTTGCTGGCCAGGATCTGGCCGGAGAGCAGCCGGGCGATCCCCTCTCCCAGGGTGCGGTTGATGGAGGAGAAGAACTTGCGCTTGGGCTCGTAGAGCTTGATGGTGCCCACCACCGACCCCTCTTCCCCACGCAGCGGAATGACCAGCGAGGAGCCGAGCCGGCACTGGGGATGCAGGTTGCAGCTGTAGGGGATGAGGTTGCCGTCGGCATAGACCACCTCGTTGTGCTGGATCGCCTTGAAGGTGTGGGCCGAGTTGATGGCGGTGCCCGGCAGGTGGTGATCCTCGCCGATGCCGATGAAGGCGAGCAGCTTCTCCCGATCGGTGATGGCCACCGCGCCCACCCCGGTCTCTTCGTAGAGGATGCGCGCCATCTGTTGGCACGCCTCCTGGGTGAACCCCTTGTCCAGCACCCGCATCGCCCGCTCGGCGATCTTGAGGGCGCGGGCGGAGAAGGCGACCGAGTACTTCTCCAGCATGGCGCGGTGATCGAGGATCATCCGCATGAACATGGCGGCCCCCAGGGTATTGGCCACCAGCATGGGGGCGATGATGTTCTCGATGAGGTGGACGGCGTCGTCATACGGACGGGCTACCAGCAAGATGATGCCCATCTGCATCAGCTCGGCGATGAGGGCCACAGATCCCACCACCCAGGGGCTGAACAGCAGATCGAGCCGGTGGCGGGCGACGAAGTGGCGGTGCACCAGGCCGCCGAGCAGCCCTTCGGCGATGGTGGAGAAGGTGCAGGCCAGGGCGGTAAAGCCCCCCAGCGAGTAGCGATGGATGCCGCCGGTGAGCCCCACCAGCAGCCCCACCACAGGGCCGCCGACGATGCCGCCGAGCACGGCGCCGATGGCGCGGGTATTGGCGATGGAGTCCTCGATCCTGAGGCCAAAGTAGGTGCCCATCACGCAGAAGCCGGAGAAGATGAGGTAGCAGAGGATCTTGTGGGGCCAGCTCAGTGTCACCTGAGTCAGTGGCATGAAGAGCGGCGTCTTGGAGAGCAGCCAGGCGATCACCAGATAGACGCAGAGCTGCTGGAAGAGAGATATCACGAGCGCGAATTGTTCGAAAGCCACGGCACACTATCTCGAAAGGGGATGCTCATCCAATGGACGCGGAGTATTAGCAAACCCCGATTTGCGCTGCAAGCCGCGGGCGCCGGAATAGCGCGCCTGCGCACAGATTTGCCGGCACCCTGAGCCAAAGGCATCCCTTCGCCCTGTCTGCCGGTCAATCGAGTGCGACGTCGACCCATACCAGGCGGTGATCCGAGCTGACTCCCTTGGCGATGCCGAGCTTGGCGTCGTACACCAGGTGGTAGCCCGGCTCGAAGCTGGCCGGCCAGAATACGCCGGAGGCGACCGCGTTCAGGTTGGCGGAGGGCAGCACGTGGTCGAGCTGCAGGCCGCTGCTGCTGGTGATGCGCTCCGGGGTGGGACGGTTGTTGTTGCGCTTGCACTGATCCGGCTGGCTGGCGAGGCACTCGGGGCCGCCCTGGCTGACCGGGATCAGGGCGCCGTTGGTGACGGCCTGGTTGACCAGCACATGGTTGTGCAGATCCTGAATGGCGGTCAGATCGCCATCGCCAATCTGGGGATCGGCGTTGAGATCGCCGGCGATGACGAACTTGGCACCCTCGGGCAGGCCACCCGCCTTGCCGGCGTCATCCACCATGTAGCTGGCGGTCTCCACGTAGTCCTGCCAGAAGGCGACTTCGGCCCGGTTGTGCTTGACGTTGTGGCGCGCCGCGTTGCCAAAGATGGGCGGAGTGGGGTGGGAGATGAGGAAGTGGATCACCTCTTCCTTGTTGCCGCGTTTGATGCGCACCGGCACGTCGGCGTGGTTCTTGGACGAGAGCGGGAAGGCCTGCCAGGCGGCGTCGTCATACCAGGCATCGCCGCACTGGCGGCTGGCCGGGATCGGCGCCCTGGCGTTGTTGCAGTCGTCGATGACGGGATTCGCTTCGCCCGGCATGTCCTTCCACTTGAATTTCTGGAAGGTGCGGATCTGCTTGGTATCGATGGGGTACTGGGACATCACGGCGAAGGCGTACTGGCCGTGGTAGTTGCCAAAGCCCCAGGCGTCGTCCGGCCCGTTGTTGACCTTGCCGTCCAGGTTGAGGTTATGGCCGCTCATCAGGCCGGTGTTGGTGGCGAAGTTCTGCAGCACCGGGTAGCTGATGGCGGTCACCTCGTCGTGCTGGGCGTGGGCCAGGTAGTTGTCGTTGAAGGCTTTGAGGTCCGTGGTGTTGCTGCCCTTGCCGTCGTTGTCGAATTCGTTGAGCAGGAAGACGTCGGGGCGGGTGCGCTGCACAATCTCGGCGATGTTGCGGATCTGCTGCACGTCGAGGGCCTTGGTCTTCTCGGCGCCGCTCAAGGTGCCGTCGGCGAGGCGGGCCAGCAGGGCATCCTGCTCGGTGCGGCTCAGGGCCAGTTCACCGGCGAGCATGCCGGCGGCGGTGCGATCGAAGGCGAGGTTGAAGGTGGCAAAGCGGATCATGGCTGGTCTCGGCGTCATGGTGGCCGGGACAGCCTGCCATCTTTGGCAGAAAAATGGCAGCACCCTGCCGGATTTCCAGGGGAATGTGCCCCTGTTTCTCTCTTGAGGGTCAAGCGCTCCGCTCAGGCCCAGCGGGAGAGGGGGGAGGGCATGGCGTAGGCGTAGCCTTGCTGATAGTCGCAGTCGAGCCGGTTCGCCACCTGGATATGGGCCTGGGTCTCCACCCCCTCGCACACCACGGCCATGCCGAGCCGCTGCAGGTACTTCACCAGTCCGGTCAGCATGTTGAGGGCGTGGGTGTTGAGCGCAGCCTGAAGCAGCAGGGAGCGATCCAGTTTCACTATCTCGTAGGGGAGCATCATCAGACGCTGGAAGTTGCACGCCTGGGAGCCGAAGTCGTCGCAGGCGATGTGGGCGCCATGGGCCCGCAACACCTCGATCATCTCCCTGTGCTGGCGCTTGATCCTGACGTGCTCCAGCACCTCGAACCAGATGGCTATCCCCAGCTTGCGGGCCTGGAGCAGCACCAGCAACAGCAGGTTGCGGTAGGTGGGGCTGGAGAGCGCCGGATTGAGGTTGATGGAGAGCGCATAGGGGCCTTTTTGCGCGAGCACGGGCAGATCGCGCAGTATGGCCCTCAGCATGACGATATCCAGGTGCAGGGCATCATCCTCGCCGAGGGCGGCAAAATCGATGCTCTGATAACCCTGGTTGCCGGCATCCCAGCGCCTGGCCAGCACCTCATACCCCTTGACCTGACGATCCTGGCCGATGATGGGCTGATAAAAGGGGACGACGATATCCGCCATGCTGACCATGGCCCTTACGGGATACTCTTCTTTGAACGCAAACATGGCCTTCACCTGACGGGAACATGGTTACGCATCATACAGGGAGGGTCTAAACGGAGGCTGTAGGAAGAGTCTGATAATGGGCCCTGTTTGGGTGTGGGCAGGATGAGAGGGGGTCAGGGAAGAGCATGGCCCTGTGCAGGTTCGGCGCCAACCAGGGGAGCTGCGTGCATGGCCTGGGCAAGCCAGGACCAGTCGAGCATGGGGGAACCCGCCTTGAAGCGCTGATAGGCACATCCCTGGCGGATGGTCAGGAAGAGGGTGCTCGGCAGGCCGAGGCGGTTGAGGTAACGCACCATCACGTCTCCCTGGTAATCCCGCAGCCGCAGTTGCAGCTCGGGCAGTGTCAGCCCGTGCTCGCGACCCGTTTCATCCCAGATTTCAAACATCTGTGTGCACTCCTTGCGACATGAGGCTCCACTGTTTCTAAAAAGTGCGGGGAGAGCAATTGTCAGATCTGACAGCGCCATATGGATTCTATCCAGAAAAGCGAAAACCCGGCACGAGGCCGGGTTGTCTGAAGGATGGTGGAGGGAGAAGGATTCGAACCTTCGAAGGCAGAGCCGTCAGATTTACAGTCTGATCCCTTTGGCCGCTCGGGAACCCCTCCACAGGGGCATTGCATATTGTGTTCAGGAAGATGGTGGAGGGAGAAGGATTCGAACCTTCGAAGGCAGAGCCGTCAGATTTACAGTCTGATCCCTTTGGCCGCTCGGGAACCCCTCCACGGGGTATTTTCCTGATTTTTACTTACTTGACGCACTTGAATGGTGGAGGGAGAAGGATTCGAACCTTCGAAGGCAGAGCCGTCAGATTTACAGTCTGATCCCTTTGGCCGCTCGGGAACCCCTCCCCAAGTGCGAGGCCGCATACTACCAGATCCGGCAAGGTTGTGAATCCCTTGGCCGCATTCTGACGACAAAAAAGTGTCAAGTGGTCATTTTTTGATATGTTTCGCTCAAAATTCACACTTTTCAATGACTTTTATGTCGCTGCCGAAACGGCGAGGGGGCGTAGGGGGGGCTGGCAGCCAGGAGCCCCGGGGCTCCTGGCGGATCATGGGGAGCGGGCGCTCGCTCAGGCGTCGGCGGGGCGGGCCTGCTGGCAACCCTGCACCGCATGGGCGATGAGTTCGAGGGCGCTCTGCTCGCAGGGGGGCAGCACCTCGTCGCAATTCGCGATCGGGGTGACGCGATCTCCCCATTTGATGAGGGCGGCGCCCCAGGTCAGCCCGGCCCCGAAGGCGGCGGTCAGCAGGTAGCTGTTCGGCTTGACCCGACCCTGCTCCAGCGCCTCGCACAGGGCGATGGGCACGGTGGCGGCGGAGGTGTTGCCGTACTGCTCTATGTTGACCATCACCTTCTCCATGGGGGCGTTCATCCGCTTGGCCAGGGTCTCGATGATGCGCACGTTCGCCTGGTGCGGCACGATGAGGTCGACCTGCTCGGGGGCGATGCCGGCCTGGGCCAGTACGGTGCCGGTGGCTTCGCCCATGCCGCGCACGGCGCGCTTGAAGATCTCCTGCCCCTCGAAGTTGAAGGTGAAGAGGCCGTCAATGTCGGCGAAACGCACCCGATCCGTCCCGAAGTTCGGCACGTGCAGTATCTCCCGCGCTTCGCTGTCACAGCCGAGCTTGCTGGCAATCAGGCCGCTCTCCTGCTCGCTCGCCTCGATGATGACGGCGCCGGCGCCATCCCCGAACAGCACGGCGGTGTCGCGCTTGGCCCAGTCCAGCAACTGGGTCAATCGCTCGGCACCGATCACCAGCACCCTTTGCATCATGCCGGTCTGCACCAGGGAGGTGGCGACCGAGAGGGCATAGACGAAGCCGGTGCAGGCGGCGTTGAGGTCGAACACCGCTGCCTTGTGGGCGCCGAGGGCCTGCTGCACGGCGGAGGCACCATTGGGGACCAGCGTGCCCGGTGTGGCGGTCGCGAGGATGATGCCATCGAGGGCGGCGGCGTCCAGACCTGCGCACGCCAGGGCGCGACGGGCGGCCAGGGTGGCGAGCGCCTGGGTGCTGACATGGGAGACACGGCGGGCCTTGATGCCGGTGCGCGGGTAGATCCACTCGTCCGAGGTATCCATGATGGTGCCGAGGTCATCGTTGGTCAGCGAGGCGGGGGGCAGGCATTTTCCCCACCCGGTGATAGTGGCGTATGTCATCTTGTCGTCGCTTGTCGTGATGGCCGCTCTGGGGCGGAAAGTGGCGAAATTATGCCGCACGGGGCGTTCGCTGTCATCCTGCGGTCCCCCTAGTGTAAGGGGAGTGGCGGGAGCAAGACCGTGATTTTGCTTAAATTTCCGCTTCTCCTTGCCGTAAGATGAAGGCCCGATCCCGGCGACCCCTTCCCGAGGTGACTCCTGTGCACAAAGCGAATCTCAATCTCTTGCCCACCCTCAAGGTGCTGCTGGAGACCCGCAACATCAGCCGGGCGGCGGAGCTGCTGAACCTGAGCCAGCCCTCCATCAGCAAGCAGCTCGGCCAGCTTCGCAGCGAGTTTGGCGACGAGCTGCTGGTGCGGGAAGGGCAGCGCTGGCTGCTGACCCCGCGGGCCGAGGCCCTGGCGGCCCAGCTTGCCGATTCCCTCGGTGCCCTGGAGCGGCTCTACGAGGCGCCGGAATTTGCCCCCGAGCGCTGCGAGCGGGTGTTTCGGCTCGCCTCCTCCGACTACGTGGCCCAGCACATCCTGCCGGACATCTGTGCGGCCCTGGCGAGGACCGCCCCCCGGGCGGCACTGGAGTACAGCCTGTGGGACAAGCGCCAGTTGCCCCAGCTCTGGCAATCGGAGCTGGACATGGTCTCCACCATCACGGAGCTGGTGCCGGACCAGATCCGCGGCCTGCATCAGGGGGAGGACAGGCTGGTGGTGCTGATGGGGCGCCATCACCCGCTCTCTGGCATGGCGCTCAGCCTGGAGGATTACCTTGCATGGCCCCACCTGCAGGTGAGCGGGGGCGGGGACAAGGACAGCCCGGTGGAGCAGGTGCTGGCCCCTCGCGGGCTCTCCCGCCGCTGGTTTGCCCGGGTGCCCTTCTTCCAGGCCGCGGTGGAGGTGTTGCTGCGCACAGACTGTCTGATGACCACCCCGGCCCATATCGCCTGGCAGCTCTCCCGGGAACATGCCCTGAGTTTTTGCGATCTCCCCTTCGCCACCCGGGTCCAGCAGTATCATCTGCTGTGGCACCAGCGCCACCACCTGGATCCGGCTCACCGCTGGTTTCGCGAGCTGGCCTATCCCTTCCTGCGGGATCACCTGCAATTCACCCTGGGGGAGAGTCGCAAGCAGTTGACAGGAGGGTCGCAGGCGAGCCGCTGATGGCAGCGGGTTGTGCCACTCTATAGCCACTGGCTATGGACTCTATTCATAACTTTCACTTCTGGCATAGCGAGCCACCCCCTACCCTGATCCCGGGTGACAACAATCGACACGAAGGAAGAGAAGGTATGGAGCTGACGAGTTGGCTGGCGCTGGCCGCCATTTGCGTGATGGGGGCCATCAGCCCGGGGCCGAGCCTGGCACTGATCATCCGCAATACGGTGCAGGGAGGGCAGGGCCACGGGGTTGCCACGGCGCTGGGACACGGCCTGGGAGTCGGCATCTATGCGCTGATCACGGCCCTCGGCCTCGCCATCCTGATCACCCAGACCCCGCTGCTGTTCGATCTCATCCGCTACGGCGGCGCGGCGTTCCTCGCCTGGCTCGGGATCAAGGCGTTGCTGGCCAGGCCCGCAGGGGGGGAGGCAGGCAAGGAGGAGGGGCACCCGCCACGGGGACGTCAAGGGGCGTTCGAGGGCTTTATGGTGGCCTTCTTGAACCCCCAGCTCGCCATCTTCTTTATCGCCCTGTTCAGCCAGTTCGTGCATGCCGACACCGGCTGGCGTGAGGGGGGCATCATGATGCTGACCGCAGGCGGCATCGATGCGCTCTGGTATGTGCTGGTGGCCCTGGTGCTCTCTCGCGGGCCCGTACTCGCCTGGCTCAAGGCCAAATCCACCGTGATCGACAAGGTGAGCGGCCTGGTGCTGCTGGGGCTGGCCCTCAAGGTCGTGATCTAGCTCCGCGTCGGGTGCCTGCGTAGTCGGCACACTCTCAGGGCCGGGGGATAAGGGGGCCGCCAGACGTCCTTGTACCGGGGCAATCCTGCATTCTGCGGTGATCTTAAGCGGGATCAAGGCGGGGAGCGGGGAGTCTGGCTAGAGTGGCGGCCATTTGCAACCCTTCGAACCGGACGTTATGCGCGATCAGAACCATCACAACCGCCTGGAGTTGCTGGCCCCGGCCAAGAACCTCGCCTATGGCATCGAGGCCATCAACCACGGCGCCGATGCCGTCTACATGGGCGGCCCCGCCTTCGGTGCCCGCAGCGCAGCGGGCAACAGCCTCGAGGACATTGAGGCGCTGGCCCGCCATGCTCACCGCTTCGGCGCCCAGGTCTTCGTCGCCTTCAATACCCTGCTGCACGACCACGAGCTGGAGCAGGCCCGGCGCCTGACCCACCAGATCTACCAGGCAGGCGCCGATGCGCTGATCGTGCAGGACATGGGGCTGCTGGCGCTCGATTTGCCCCCCATCGCGCTGCACGCCAGCACCCAGACCGACAACCGCACCCCGGAAAAGGTGAAGTTTCTGCAGGACGTGGGCTTCTCCCAGGTGGTGCTGGCCCGCGAGCTCTCCCTTGCGCAGATCCGCGAGATAAGCGCCGCCACGAGCGTGCAGCTGGAGTTCTTCATCCACGGCGCCCTGTGCGTCTCCTACAGCGGCCAGTGCAACATCAGCCACGCCCGCACCGGGCGCAGCGCGAACCGCGGCGAGTGCGCCCAGCTCTGTCGGCTGCCCTGTTCCCTACAAACGCCGGCGGGGGAGGTGCTGGTGGAAAACAGCCACCTGCTCTCCTTGAAAGACATGGATCAGACCGACAATCTGGAGGCGCTGATCGCCGCAGGGATCCGCTCCTTCAAGATTGAAGGGCGCCTCAAGGGGCTCGACTACGTCAAGAACGTCACTGCCTGGTATCGCCAGAAGCTGGACACCATTCTGGAGCGCCGCCCCGATCTGGTGGCCGCTTCCGCCGGTCGTTGCAGCTACACCTTTACGCCGGATCCCAAGAAGAGTTTCAACCGGGGCAGCACCGACTACTTCCTCCATGGCCGACAGCCAGGCATCGACTCGCCGCGCAGCCCGAAATACGTCGGGGAGCCGCTCGGGCGCGTCACCAGAGTGACCCGCGATGGCATCGAGATCGACGGCCAGGCCGTTGCCCTCAACAACGGCGATGGCCTCGGCTTCTTCAAGCCGGGGGGGGAGCTGGTGGGGATGCGCCTCAATAAAGTGGAGGAGAAGGCACAGAGCAAGCGGTTACTCCTGTCGGAACCCATGCCCGGTCTCAAGGTGGGCACCGAGATCTTTCGTAACCACGATCAGGCCTTCAGCAAGCAGCTCGAAAAGGGGAGCGCGGATCGCCGCATCCGGGTCGATATGCGGCTATCGGAGTGCGACGAGGGATTGCGGCTCGAACTTGTGGACGAGCAGGGCATTGGCGCCGCCGTCACGCTCCCCTGCGACCAGCAGCCGGCCGACAACCCGGAACGGGCGCTGCAACAGGCCAGGGATCAGCTCGGCAAACTCGGCAACACCCTGTTTGTGGCTCGCCAGATTGAGTTGGCATTCACTCGCCCGCTATTTATTGCGGCTTCACAGCTTAACGGCTTGCGCCGGGACGGCATTGCCGCCTTGGAGGCGGCCCGTCTGGCAGCCTACCGGCGACCCGAGCGGCGCATTCCCCTGCGAGGCGCCGTTTATCCCCAGCATCGGCTCTCCTACCTCGGCAACGTGCTGAACAGCGCGGCGGAGCAGTTCTTTCGCGAACACGGGGTGGGGAGCATCGCCCCCGCGTATGAGGCGAACAAGGAGGAGCGAGAAGTGGTGCTGATGACAACGAAGCACTGCATCCGCTACAGCCAGCAGCTCTGCCCCAAGGAGGTGCCCGGTCTCAAGGCCGAGCCCCTGGAGCTCAAGATGGGCAAGGAGAGTTTCCGCCTGCGCTTTGACTGCCATCGCTGCGAGATGCAGGTGATGGGCAGCCTGAAGAGGGGATGATTGCCCGTGTGGGCATGGGGCTGGAGCGGATTTGATGGCAGTATGGGGCGCGGCCTAGTCACGGATATCCCGTGGCGAGCCGCCTTCCCCCAGTCTTCTTCTGACAAAGGATCCGTCATGAACATCCATGCACTGCCGTTTTGCACCACGAACTGGGCCGAGGTCCCGCCGACCGAACACAAGGGAGAGCGCGGCGTCGCCCTCTGGCACACCCGGCAGTTCGGGGAGCTGCACACCGAGTTGCAGGATGGCCGCGTCTTCACCCTGACGCCGGGCATGAGCTACCAGGTGGCGGACAACGCCGAACCCCATCGCTCCTATACCGAACTGGGCGCTCGCCTCTTTATCGTCGACTGAGCCTCCCTCTTTCCCGCTTCCCCTTGTGCATCAGGATCTTGCCATGCTTGAACTCAGACCCAACTGCGAGTGCTGTGACCGGGATCTGCCCGCCGACACGGCGACGGCCTACATCTGCTCCTTCGAGTGCACCTTCTGCGCCGAGTGCAACGATCAGTATCTGCACCTGATCTGTCCCAACTGTGGCGGCGAGCTGGTCAGGCGCCCGCGCCGCCCGGCGGCCAAGCTGGTGAACAATCCCGCCTCCCTCCAGCGCGTCTTCAATCCGGCTCTGAAAGCGGTGCTGGGCAAGGGGGGCTAGGGCCCTCCCTTCATCGGAAGGGCTGGGCTGGCAACTGGCTCGCCCCGGTGGCTCTTGACCTTCTCCCGGCGGCAGCCCCTATCAAGGGGGCTCACACCAAAGGAGCAAAAGATGACGGAGCGATTTGAAGGAGAAGGGGCGAAGGCCTATGACAGCCGCATCCCCCTGCTGGTGCCAGGCTACGAGCTGCTGCACCAGCTTTGTGCCTCCCGGCTGATGGCCGCGCTGGGTCAGCAGGCCCGGGGGCTGCTGGTGGGGGTGGGCACGGGCAGCGAGTTGCTGCTGCTTGGCCGTCTCTGCCCCCGCTGGACCTTTGTGGCCCAGGATATCTCGGCGGACATGCTGGCCCAGGCCAGGATGCGGGCCGAGCAGGCGGGCATGGGGGAGAGGGTGTGTTGGCACCTGGGCGCATTGCCTGTGGTGGATAAGCCTTGCGATGGTGCACTCTGTCTGCTGGTGCTGCATTTTCTGGCGCAAGATGCCAAAGCCGCGCTATTGGGTGATATTTATCGCCAGCTCAATCCTGGCGCTCCCCTGCTGCTGGCGGATCTGATGGCGCCCACGGACCCGCTTGAGCGCAAGGCGATGGGGTTGCAAGCCGCCCTCGCCGGTTTGCCGCTTCCTGCCTGCGAGCAGATGGTGCGCCGCCTCGGGGAGGATTTCACCTCCCTGGACGAGGGACAGACCCGGCGCCTCTTGCAAGGGGCCGGTTTCGCGGCGGCGCACCGCTTCTTTCAGGCGTTGGGGTTTCACGGCTGGCTGGCGCAGCGGCAGTGAGCCCTGGCCGGGTGGCGCCGGATCAACGAGAGGCCCTCTCCAGCGTCAGCAGCGCCTGCTTGATGGGCAGGCCTCCCGCATAGCCGGTGAGGCTGCCATTCTGGCCGATCACCCGGTGGCAGGGGATGATGATGGAGAGCGGATTGCGGCCGTTCGCGGCACCCACCGCCCGCACCGCGTTTGGCTTGCCGATGGTGCGGGCGATGTCGCCGTAGCTGCGGGTCTCCCCGTAGGGGATGTCGCACAGCGCCTGCCACACCGCTTGCTGAAACGCCGTGCCCCTGGGGGCGAGCGGCAGGGTGAAGCGCTGCAACCGGCCCGCGAAGTAGTCCCGAAACTCGGCGAGGAAGGGGGCGAGCGCCTCGCCGTCCTGCTGCCAGTCCTGCATGTCGGGGAGCGGCCGCAGTCCGGCCAGGAAGTCCACATGGACCAGACCGCGCTCGTCGATGGCGACCAGCAGTTCGCCCTGGTCGGTGGGCATCATGTCATAGCGGATCATGGGCTCTTCTCCTCGTCTTGTGTCTGTGTTGGCCGGGTGAGCAGCTCTGGTTGTTCACTCATGGCGTGCCACAGCCAGCTCGCGGCATAGGCGCGCCACGGTTGCCAGGGGGCGCTGCGCGCTGTCACCTCTTTCACCGGCAGCTTGTCACCGCCCCCCAGCGCCTTTTGCAGCACGAGATCCGAGGCGGGGAAGGCGTCCGTGTCGAGCCCGCAGCGCAGCCGCCAGTAAGCGACCGTCCAGGGACCTATGCCCGGCAGCGCGAGCAGTTGCTCGTCGCTTGCCGTGGCGAGGGTGAGTGCGCCGCTTGCGAGCGCCGAGGCCAGCCCTTGCAGGGTGCGGATGCGGCTGCCCGGCATGCCGATGCCGTCGAGATCCAGCTCGCACAGCTGGGTCGGGGTGGGCAGCTGCGCGGTGCCGAACTGCGCCAGGGTGCGCGCCACCAGGCGCCCCATGATGGTGATGGCACCCTTGACCGACACCTGCTGGCCGACGATGGCGCGCAGCATCACCTCGTACTCATCCCACCCCCCCGGCAGCCGCACCCCGGGCCATCGTCCCTGGATACCGGCGAGCAGCGGATCCTGCCCCAGGTGTTCGCCGATGCGGCTCATGTCGGCGTCGAGATCCCACATGCGGCGCACGCGGTACAGGATGTCCGGCAGCGCACCCGGCGGCAGATCCCGCACCGTGAGTCTGAGCCTCTCCCCCTCGACGGGCTCGATGCGGATGAGCCCCTCCTGCTCGCCGACCCGGTGACGGCGTTCGTAACCGTGCTCATCCACCCGCTCCAGCCCCGGAATGGCGCGCAACCGGTAGAACGCGAGCATGGCCTGGACGTCGAACGGCGGGCGATACAGCAGGTGCAGTTGCAGGCTCGATTGCGGCGCCGCCTCGCCAGTCCCCCCTTCCTGCTTGCGCAGGGCGCCCGGTGTCATCCCATACGCCTGCAGCCAGGCGTCGTTGAAGCGGCGAATGCTCGCAAAGCCTGCGGCAAACGCCACGTCCGTGATGGGCAGGCGCGTCTCCGTCAACAGCCGTTTCGCGAGCAGCAGGCGGCGCGTCTGCTCCACCTGTTTCGGCGAGGCGCCGAGGTGTTGCTCGAACTGACGCCTCAGGGTGCGCTCCGTGATCCCGGCCTGCGTTGCAAGGGAGCCCAGGCTGTGCTCCGCCAGCTCGCCGCGCTCGATGCGCGCCAGCACCTGGGCGACGAGCGGTGGCAGATCGCCGCTCTGGGCCGGTGCGAGCTCGGGGCGACAGCGCAGACAGGGGCGCAGCCCGTGCTGCTCCGCCGCCGCCGCGAAGCGAAAATAGCGCACATTGTGCTCGTGCGGTGCCCGCGCCGGACACACGGGGCGGCAATAGATACCGGTGGAGAGCACCCCGGTGAAGAAGCGACCATCGAAACGCGCGTCTCGCGCGAGGCGTGCGGCGTGGCACTGCTCCCGGGTGAGACCCGGGATGATCTCGTCTCGTTGGGATGAATGCGGGGGTTCTGTGGTCATGGCATGGCTCGGGTTGCTGTGGGCATGTCCCAGAGACTAAGCGGGGGCGAGAGGGGTGACTAGCCAAAAACGGACAGGGATAGCAAAAATAGTGCGATCCGAGGAATCCCAGTCCTCCCTTTGTAAGGTTAGGGGGGCAGGACCCCACCCTAACCCTCCCCTTCGTAAGGGGAGGGGACAAACAGCTCCCCTCTGTGAACGGGGGCGGGGTTAGCTCCTCCCCCTTGTGAAGGGGGAGGCTGGGA
>NZ_JAGKRK010000011.1:70922-87210 GCF_017939325.1 Aeromonas sp. MaB10011B
GATCTCCGGCAGGCGGCCGGACTCTACGAGCGTGCCCATGTCGCCGAGCTCACGCTCGAGTGCAAAGCGCAGTTGCGCCGCGTACATGGCGCCGAGCGTGTAGCTCGGGAAGTAGCCAAACGAGCCGTCCGTCCAGTGGATGTCCTGCATGCAGCCATTCTGGTAATTGCCCTTCGTGGACAAGCCGAGCCACTGTTGCATCTTCGCGTCCCACAGCTCGGGGATGTCCGCGACCTCGATGCGCCCTTCCATCAGGTCCCGCTCCAGCTCGTAGCGCAGGATGACGTGGGCCGGGTAGGTGACCTCGTCCGCATCGACGCGGATAAAGCCGGGCTCGACCCTGTTGTACAGCTTCTCGAGGTTCGCGGGGGCGAGCGCGGCCTGTTCGCCGAAGTGTGCGCGGATGCGCGGTGCAATCTGTGCAAGGAACGCGGGGTGATGGCCGAGTTGCATCTCGCAGAACAGGCTCTGGCTCTCGTGAATGCCCATGGAACGCGCCTCGGCCACCGGCTGGCCGAGCAGTGCGCGCGGCAGGCCCTGCTCGTAACGCGCGTGACCCGTCTCGTGGACGATGCCCATCAGGCTGGAGACGAACTCCTGCTCGTTGTAGCGCGTGGTGATGCGCACGTCCGTCGGCACGCCGCCGCAGAACGGGTGGCTGCTCACGTCGAGCCGGCCGTGGGCGAAATCAAAGCCGAGCAGCCCCATCACCTCCTGACCGAGCGCCTGCTGCGTTGGGATCGGGAAGGGGCCTTGCGGCGTCAGGAGCACGTCGCTCTTCTGCCGCTCGCTCACGGTCTGGATGAGGCCGGGCAGCCAGCTCGTCAGATCGCCGAAGATCTGATCCAGCCTCGCGCTCGTCATGCCGGGCTCGTACAGCGCCAGCATGGCGTCATAGGGGCGCACCCCGAGCGCGTCGGCGCGCAAGGTCGCCACCTCCCGCGACAGGCGCACCACCTCCTCGAGGTTTGGGGCAAAACCTGCCCAGTCGTTCTCCTTGCGCTGGCGACGCCAGGCGTGCTCGCATTTGCTGCCGGCGAGCGACAGCGCCTCCACCAGCGCCCCCGGCAGCAGGCTTGCATCCTGCCACTGGCGCTTGATCTCCCGCAGGTTCGCACGCTGGTGCTCGTCCAGCGGTTCGCTCTCTGCCTGGGCTATCCACTCCCCAAGCTCGGGGGCGGTGCGCTTGCCGTGGATCAGCACGCCAAGCTCCGCCATCGCCTCGGCGCGGGCCTCGTTGCCTCCCTCCGGCATCATGGCGGCCTGATCCCAGCCGCAGATGGCGGAGAGGTGGGAGAGGCGGTGCAGTTGTTGCTGATGTTGTTCGAGTTTCTGGTATGACATGGGATTGTCCTTGTTATCGTCCCTGATGGTATGCACCCCGTACCTGGCATGATCGGGGCCGCCCGATGCTAGCACTGCCATCCACCCTGGTGCCACCCTCAGGCAGTCAGCCGAGGCGCTTCTGGTGCCGTTCGCGGTTTTCCGCCTTCTTGCGCTCGCTCTTGCGCAGCAATACGTAGAGCGCACCGCTGCCGCCGTGGCGGCGCTCGGCGCTGTGCATGGCCATCACCGAAGGCAACTGTGGCAGCCAGGCGCTGACATGGCTCTTGAGCAGGGCACGCGGGGTGCTGCGCTCCCCCTTGCCGTGCAGGATCAGCAGGCAGCGGATATCCCGCACTTCGCATTCGGCAATGAACTGCACCAGGGCGATACGGGCCTCGTTGAGCGTCTTGTGGTGCAGGTCGAGGGAGCCTTGCAGCTCGTATTTGCCAAGGCGCAGCTTCTTGTAGACCCCCTCCTGCACGCCGTCACGCTTGAAGCCGACGATGGCATGGGGGTCCAGCATCTCGACTGCTTCCGTGCCGAGGTGATCCAGGGTGAGTTGTTCGGCGGTGGCGGCTTCCCGGCGCGCGAGTTGCGCCTCGGTGGGCTGGCTGTTGCCCGCAACGGGGGCGATATGGTCGCTGCGAAGGGGCCGCACGTCGGCCACTTCCTGCAGGAACAGTGAGAGTTCGTCGTTATGAGACACGGCAGGCTCCCCGCATGAAAATGAGGGAGCCAGTATAGCGGGCCTTGGTGGGCCTTAGAATGGCAACGCTCGCGGGCCCCGGCCCTGCCGGGGAGGGCGGTCTGAGCGAGCCTGGTTATTGCCCCTCTTTGGGCGGCTCTGCGTGCATCACCTTGTAGATGAAATAGACCGCATAGGCGCTGATGAGCAGGAAGGTGCCGAAAATCACCAGCATGGACATCAGCCCCACGCTGTTGCCGAACATCAGGTTCATCCAGAATTCCATCTCGTTCACTCCTGTCACTGGGCGGTGACAGGCATGATAGATACCTCTTCAGGAGGGAGGGGATGATCTCGATCAACTCCCTCTCTGGTTATTTAATCGGCAGCGAATTCTGTGAGCCGACGCGCATCCGGCGCGTCAGGTCGCCGGACTGGACGCTATTTTGCCTTCTCCTGGGTCGGTTCGGTGAGGGGCGTGATGCGCCAGCCCTGCTGCTCCAGCAGGGCGAGCAGCCCGTGCTCGCCGTAAAGATGCAGGGCCCCTACCACGATAAAGCTCTCGTTCGGCAGGCTGGGCCACTTCTTGACCCAGTTGCGGTTGCGCTCCGCCAGCAGGGTCTGTTCCAGCCAGGCTTGCAGCTTGGGCGGCGCCATCTCCTCCCTGAGCAGATTGATGAGGGTGGCCTCGTTCCCGTTCTGCCAGGCGGTCATCACGGCGTCGAACCCCTGCTGGATGTCGGGCAGCTCGTCCAGGGTGCTCTCCAGCATCAGGGTCTGGTTGTCGCCGACGCTCGCGAGATAGCCGAGTTGCTCCAGCAGGGTCTCCAGCCCGACGATGGGCTTGCCGCCGTCGTTCGCCCGCTTGGCGAAGTGCTGGTCGACACCGTATTCACCGCGATAGCCGGTGCGCTCCAGGGCCGCCTGGGTCAGGGTAATGGCCGCAAACCAGGGACGCAGCGGGGCCAGCATGCTCTCGTTCAGACCGTTCTGGCCCGCGGCGATGAGGGTGCGACGGTAGAGGTCGATGGGCAGGTGATCCTTGAGGGTCTTGCCGTCGACGAGCCGGGTGATGGCGCCCATCTCCTGCCACTGCTCCTGGCTGATGTGGGTCATGTCCACCTCCATCACCAGGGCGCGGCTCTGCTGCCAGGCGCGCTCCACCGGGTCCGGCAGGGGATAGAGAGAGGGTTTGCCCGCATGGATGGACCCCAGCAGCCAGTGCTGTTCGTTGCCCTTGTTGATGCGGTAGAAGGCCGGATCGGCCATGGCATGGAGCGGCAGCAGCAGGCAGAGCAGGAAGGAGAGCAGCGTGGGATGGAATCTCATGAGGCACCTTATGTGAGCGGGATGAGTGCTCTATGATAAGTCCTCATTTGTCACAGCCAAGAGGTTTCCCATGCCCCACCTTCGTTTTCGGGCAGTTTCTGTCGACACCCTGCAGCGGATAAGCGCCCCCCTGATGACGGATCTCTGCGCCCTGACCGGTGGCAAGCCGGAGTTCGTCACCCTGGAGTGCGTGCCGAGCCAGTGGGTACGAGATGGCCACCCCGAAGCCGGTTTCCCCTTCGTGGAGCTGGTCTGGTTCGAGCGACCGCAGGAGATGCAGGATGCCGCCGCCGCCCTCATCACCCGCCACCTGAAAGGGGTGCTGGGGGAGCAGACCTATGTGGTGGTGCAGGTGCTGCCCATCGTCAAGAGTCACTACTACAGCAACGGCCAGCACTATTGAGTTGGCATCGTTGCTAAGACAGGTGCATGTCAAGAGGAGGCCCGCCGAGGGCCCCTTTATCAGGCGGATTTGATCAGCAGCTTGTCCAGCCAGCGGCTTGGCAGCAGGCGGCGCAGCACGGTAAACAATTTGGTCGGGAAGGTGACCGGGTAGCGGTGCCTGGGGCGCTTGCTCGTGAGCGCATGCAGTAACGGCGGGATGCAGGCCTCGCTAGGCAGGGTAAAGCCCCGGGCACCCCCTTCACGCTCCAGCCTGGCCAGCGTCTGGGCATAGGCGTCCTGATGGCGGCTGGCGGCGGGGTCTATGTGGCGCAGGAAGGCCTCCCGGGCATTGGCGCGAAACCGGGTGTCGATGGGGCCGGGTTCGATCAGGCTGATGTGCACGCCGCTGCCCGCGAGTTCCAGGCGCAGGGTGTCGGTATAGCCTTCCAGCGCGAACTTGCTGGCGTTGTAGGCGCCACGATACTTCATGGCCACCAGGCCAAGCACCGAGCTGTTCTGCACGATGCGCCCCTCGCCTGCCGCCAGCATGGGGGCAATACCTGGCGAATGAGGTGATGCCAGCCAAAGAGGTTGGTCTCGAACTGCTTGCGCAGCGCCTCGGTGGGCAGATCTTCCAGCGCACCGGGCTGGCCGTATCATCAATGTCAGATGTTGCAGTGAACACCAACACAGAACACCATGTAGCTGACAAGACCTCAGCCTTGAACTTACTGCTATTCCCGCTGGAGTTGTGTTGATCTATGCCTCGGAGATAGCATTTTAGTCAACCCTCGAACAAGGAAAAGCAATGGCTCGCTTCGTTCTTATCACAGGCTGTTCAAGTGGAATTGGTCTTGCCGCTGCCCGCGGACTTCAAGCTCATGGATTCAGCGTCATAGCCTCTGCGCGCAATGAGGAAGACGTCAAACAACTTCAAAGCTATGGGCTGGAGGCTATTCAGTTGGATGTGCGCAATACCGACAGCATCCGGAGCGGTGTTGATGCAGCACTTAAAATTGCGGGCGGACGCCTTTACGCCCTTTTCAACAACGCCGGTTATGGTCAACCTGGCGCGATTGAAGATTTGCCGACGGATGCGTTACGCGAGCAGTTGGAAACGAACCTCATCGGTGTTCATCAGCTTACTCGCCTTGTATTGCCCGGCATGCTGGCTGCTGGAGAGGGTCGCATCATTCAGAACAGCTCGGTGCTGGGACTGGTCGCCATGAAGTTCCGAGGGGCCTACAACACCAGTAAATTCGCGTTGGAGGGTTACACCGATACCCTGCGCCTTGAGCTTAGAGGGACGGGCGTTCATGTCAGTCTGATTGAGCCGGGGCCGATCGATACACATTTCCGCGCCAATGCTCGCAACGCCTTTTTGAAGCACATCAATCCCGAGGCAAGCCGTCATCATGAGTCCTATCGTCAGACTCTTACTCGCCTTGAAAAAGAGGGGTTGAGCGGTCGCTTCACTCTGCCATCAGAAGCCTGTCTGCCGCCACTGTTGCACGCGCTATCAAGCTCCAAACCCAAGACCCGTTATCAGGTCACCTTCCCGAGTAAGCTGTTTTACATTCTGCGGCGTCTGCTACCGACAGGCCTGCTTGACGCCTTGGCATCCAAATCTGCGTGACGAAGGGCGCAGCGTTAGCGGTCATCAGCCTGCAGAAATTTTCTCTCTATCTGGCGGGGAGATGATTGCTCATTTCGAGTGACCTCGCCTTTAGCCCTGACGGATCTTCGCCTTTCGTTCCTCGAACATCGCCATCGCCGCGCAGTGCTCAATGAAAACCGCGCTTCCTGAGTCGATCTTCTCAAACGCCTTGTCTATCTGTTGGGTCACCCAAGCATCGTGCGCCAGTCTTGCTCGTTGTTGTTCGGCTAGCTGTTCGACCAGCGCTCGGCATGCATCATCAAGAGTTCGGTTCTGGCTCTCGAGAAATTGCTGTGCCAGACGCTGTGTTTCCTGGTTGACTTGAAACTCTATTATGGCGTCCACGATTCACCCTCCTTCGTATGCGTCATCATAGACACGTTTTTGCATGAATTGCCCACAAGCTCAGAAACACCAGTGCAGTCTCGTGAACAGCAAGAATCGAACGCTAAACGCTGTAGCGTAAACAAAAAGGACCGCATGATGCGACCCTTGTTCTTCTGATGACAGTTCTTATTGCACGCGAGGGCGAGCGGTCAAATCGACGCCTAGCGCCCGCATCACCGTCAGCATGGTTTTGAGTGTTGGGTCCCCTCGGTCGCTAAACGAGTCGTAAAGTTGTTCACTGGTTAAGCCCGTTTCATTCGCCAACGCTGTCATTCCTTTGGCACGAACGACGGCGCCAATCGCCTTTGCGACATAGGAGGCATCTCCGGTTTCCATAGCATCCGCAATGAACAGCGCAATCGCATCTGGGCTGTCCAACGCTTGCGCTGGCTCGTAGTCATATAGTTGCTCGGTCATTGCGGCCTCCAAGTTTTTGCTAGGGTACGCAGCGAATAAGCAGGTCATTTCTTCCCAAGCTGACTCGCTGATTAAAATTTCGCGGATCTGGGCCGATTTTTTTCCCGCAAACACATCGAATCAGCCTATTTAGGCTATTTTTTCGACATTTCTGGCGTTATTTCCGGTTTTTACTGAGATCTCTCCCACTGACGTATCATTTGGTCCACCCGAAACAGGTTGGCCAGGGTGAATAACATCGCCAGTTGGTTATCGTTTTTCAGCAGCCCCTTGTATCTGGCTTTCACGAAGCCGAACTGCCGCTTGATGATGCGAAACGGGTGCTCCACCTTGGCTCGGATGCTGGCTTTCATGAATTCGATGTTGATGGCCGTTTTGTTCTTGCGCGGATGCTGCTTCAAGGTTTTTACCTTGCCGGGACGCTCGGCGATCAGCCAGTCCACATCCACCTCGGCCAGCTCCTCGCGCTGTGGCGCTCCTTGGTAGCCGGCATCGGCTGAGACAAATTGCTCCTCTCCATGAAGCAGATTACCCAGCTGATTGAGGTCATGCTCGTTGGCCGCGGTGGTGACTAGGCTGTGGGTCAGGCCACTCTTGGCATCGACACCAATGTGGGCCTTCATGCCAAAGTGCCACTGATTGCCTTTCTTGGTCTGATGCATCTCCGGATCGCGTTGCTGCTCTTTGTTCTTGGTAGAGCTGGGTGCCTCAATGATGGTGGCATCGACCAAGGTGCCTTGAGTCATCATGACGCCTGCTTCGGCCAGCCAGCGATTGATGGTCTTGAACAATTGACGGGCCAGTTGATGCTGCTCGAGCAGGTGGCGGAAATTCATGATGGTGGTGCGATCCGGCAGGGCGCTATCCAGGGATAATCGGGCAAACAGGCGCATGGAGACGATTTCGTACAGGGCATCTTCCATGGCACCGTCGCTCAGGTTGTACCAATGCTGCATGCAGTGAATACGCAGCATGGTCTCCAGCGGATAGGGCCGTCGGCCATTGCCCGCCTTGGGATAAAACGGCTCGATGACAGCGGTCATATTCTGCCATGGCAGAATCTGCTCCATGCGGGAGAGGAAAATCTCTTTTCGGGTCTGACGGCGCTTAGTGCTGAATTCACTATAGGCGAAGGTGAGTTGATGGCTCATGATGTCCCTCTGGGATGCGCTCCGGATGAACATGATGATCTCATATCAGGAACTTGTTCGCACCTTCCCTAGCACAAACTGAGGCGTCACTGCCTGTCACTCGCATCCTCGTTAGCTTGAACTAGGGCTTGGACTTTTGTCTTGAACCATCCGTCAGCAAGCAGCCTGTCACCCCAGTAAAAGTCAGTGGAGTAAACCCTCGCTCTGGTTTATATTTTCAACATATTTATTTAATTCATTAACCGGAGGTCAGTATGATTGGTGAACGCCTCAAGCGCGCCCGAGATGCTGCTGGCCTGTCTATGCAATCCCTTGGCAAGCAGGCCGGTGTCAGTGCCCCCATGATCCAGAAGTATGAACGGGACGAGAGTATGCCGTCCTCTTCGGTGCTGATTCAGCTGGCTAAAGCCTTGAATGTCCGAACCGAGTTTTTTTTCCGGCCAAATCATATCCAGTTGGCAGAAGTCGAGTACCGCAAGCGAGCCAGTACTCCGCCCAAAGTGCTCAAGCGCATTACCGCCGACGTGCTGGATCAGGCTGAGCGCTGGTTTGAACTCAAAAACCTGTGGCCGGAGTTTCCGGTGCCGGAGTTTTCGTTGCCCCGCTGCGTGCCCGAGCAGATCGCCTCGCTAGAGGTGGTTGAACAGATAAGCCAAGACTTGCGCAACGAATGGCAATTAGGGATGAACCCCATTCCTGATCTGATCGACTTGCTGGAGTCCAAGGGGATTCTGGTTATCGTCAGTGGCGAAGCTCATGGCAACAAGTTCGATGGTTTGCAGGCTCAGATTGAAGGACAACCCGTATTGGTGGTCTCCAGCCAATGGTCCGGTTGCCGCCAACGCTTTACTCTGGCGCACGAGCTGGGCCATCTGCTGATGCACGGTCGCCTTAGTGACGAGGTGGACGAGGAAAGAGCCTGCAATCGCTTTGCCTCTTCGCTGTTGCTGCCTGCTGTCGGAGCGCGAGAACATCTGGGCGTGAAACGTCATAGCGTGGACTGGAAAGAGCTCTACCTGTTGAAGCAAGAGTACGGCCTCAGCATGGGAGCAATACTCTACCGTTGCAAGGATCTCGGCATCCTCACCGACGCACAATACAAACGCCACTTTATCGACTACTCAGCCAATGGTTGGCGTAAGGCAGAGCCAGGCGAGGCAATCGCGCCGGAGCAAACCCGTTTTTTTGAACAGCTGGTTTACCGAGGAGCGGGTGAAGGCTTGCTCTCCGACTCCAAAGCAGCCGAACTGCTGCAAATGCCTGTTTTCGCCTTTCGCAAGGCTCGCATGATGGAAGGAGCCGAAGCCTAGATGCAGGTTCTGATCAGCGATGCCAACGTCTTGATCGATATGGAGGATGGGCAGTTGTTAGAACGGATGTTCCAACTGCCCTTTCAATTTAAGGTGTCGGATATGTTGTTCCAGGACGAGCTCTCGGAACTGCATCCGCACCTGCTCGAATTTGGCTTGGTGCCTACAGAGCTGACAGGCGAAAGCATGGTGGAGGCACTGCGCATGACGCGGCTTTATGCTGGCCCCAGCCGTTACGATTGTTTTGCGCTGGCGCTCGCCAAACAGGAAGCCTGTCCGTTGCTAACAGGAGATGCCGCTTTGCGCAAAGCGGCAGAAAAAGAAGCGGTGCTTGTGATGGGCACCATCTGGATTGTGGAGCAGATGGTGATTCATGGCGTAATCGACAAACCAGAAGCCTTGGCTGCCTATGACCGGATGCAAGCCGCTGGCAGCCGTCTACCCTGGAAAGTCGCCAGGTCGCAACTGCACTCCTTGTAAATTGATGTTCAGGGCATTGACCATGCCGCTCATGATCGTTGATTATGTCGGCAACACGACCCCGGCCTCTTGGTTGCCTTGCAACTTACGCTGGGGTTCTTGTATCTAGGCGGTATCCCCGGGCAAGAGTTGATAAAAACTGCGGCTACAGTTAGCCTTCGTCCAGCTCGTCTACCAGCCCATGGCGTCAGTGTGGAAGGAGTTACGGCCCCGTCCTTTTAGGAGGGCGCGGCCAGCTTGGCCGCCACAAACTACTCATACTGTAGATAGTTCAGTTTGTTAGACAACAGTGAGACAACGACGGGACAAAGCGGTTGACACCTCCGTCAATGGTCACTAATCTTGTCGACAACACGGCCCCTGTCGGTGATGTTGCCTAGGCGACGTAACTGCTCAGGGGTTCTTTGTTTCTACAGCCCCTCACCACTCATCTTTCCAGTTTGCTGGCGCCCCCATCCCCGACAGATCCAGCCCCAGATGTTTCAGATCCGGGAACGTATCCAGATGCTCTTTCATCCTCTGTGGCCAAGTAGATTTTGGGTTAATTGTTGCCAGCAGGTGCCGACAGATCCGCAGCAACAAAAAGCAGCGGGCCAGCGCATGATTGTTGCCAATATAAGGCGCGCTCCACGGAAGATGAGTCGCATTCGGTAGCTTCGGCTGCTCCGTGATATTTCGATTCCACAACCGACTATGATGGGCGCAGACGTTGCGCAGATAGTTAAGGCTCCGCAGCCAGGTTGCAAAAATACGGCCATTGGCAATGCCGTAAGCCGCTGCAATCTTATCCTGCTCGGGCTCTTGCATACCTGCAAACAGCATGGACATGGTGCCGAAGTCCCACACCTCGCACGCCACCCAGATTGGCAATGGCAGCCCATATTTGGCCTTGTTGTGTTTCACAAACTCTTCTTTGGAGCGGCCAATCAGCCTAGCGTGTTTACCCAACCAATCATGGTGCCTGCTAAGACCCGTGCGTTCATCCAGCTCCTGGCTGAACCCCGGGAACAGGTATTCCGGTTTGAGATAGGCAAAGGGATCCAGCTGGCCTAGCGTATGTGAAATATCCACCCGAATGGCGATCTCGATACGTTCCAGCGCGTCCATCGCCAGCAGGCGTAGTCTCTTATCAAACACATACATATCGACCGCATCGACAAAGCGAGTCCCTGCCTTAAAGGGTTCCAGCACCATGCGTGTCGGTTTGATGTCTTTTGGCTTACCGCCTGTCGGCGATAGTTGCACAACCAGTTCAGATCGCTCGCGAAAGGCATACCAGTAGCCACTGAGCCGGTAGTAACCGATCCGCTCCAGGTAATCCAACGCCGCCACCTCATCCGTAATCAACATGCCCCGACGTTGCAGCTTGACCAGTTGTTGCTCAAAACTAAACCAGGGCTTGGCATAGACCATCAGTTCAAGGCTCCCTCAACCAGCGCCTCGGCGAGGTGCAGCTGGGTAGTCTGGCTGGCTTGCAGGCGGGCGGATAGCTGATCGCAAAGAGACATCAGTTCATCGACTTTACTCACGATTCGTTGTTGCTCAGCTAAAGACAAGATTGGGAAACAAGTTAATTCTAACTGCTTCGTTGATATATGAGGAACGCCATTACTCCTGCCGGGGTCTATCGCATTCATGAATGCCTTAGACTCTAACCATAATGGCAAAAAACTTGTTAAGACCAAGTTCCCAACACTATGGAATTTTGCTACTCGCTGGAGTAGTAAACAAGGCAAATCACACTCTCTTATAATTGCATATTTTAGACCTGTGTTAATAATCGGCCTATCTAGTGATATTACTACATCACCAACTTCCAACTTGAATCGCTCATATTCATCTTGGTGTTCGTAAGATAGATAGACTTCATCATCCCACTTTATTTGACCATGAGAGATATTTATGTTTCTAAGAAGCCTGACTCCTGTTGGAGAAAACCATTCGCTTTTAAATGCGTAACCATTTAGGAACTGAAACATATCAGCTAAACGCCCCCACTCCCACCCATCCGGCAGGGCAAAGGGCTTTTCTTCTTCGCTAATTGGCGGCAGGGGTTTCTCTTTTTTAATCTTGCCCTCTTTGATTAGCCGAGCCTTTTCAGCGGCGATGCGTTCCAACAATACCGAGGCGGGTTCATCGTTGGGATCTTGTGGCACCAGCTTACCCATCACCGCCAGTTGCAGAATGGTCTGCTTCAGGGCATCTATGCTGCTCTGGGTGGTAAACAGGCTATCGAAATGTTGAGCCAGCCGCGCCCAGTTTTGCGCCAGCTCGCCGCTGTCGGCGCTCTCAGTCAGAGTGGCCAGCAGGGTCTCGACCAGCGTCTGATGGGCCGCCAGTGATGCCTCGCTTTTCTGCTCCAGCTGATCGCAGAGGGACATCAGCTCATCGACTTTGGCGACAATACGGTGTTGTTCGTCAATAGGAGGAAGGCCTAGCGTAATTAACCCTAAACTACTTTGACTTAGGGCGGGAACAGATGTGCCAACTTGATATTCTTCCATTTTAATTGAGGTTAAGAGCAAAAATAAATAATTCGATGCCACACAAGATAAAGGTGAAATACCTAAACAATTATTATCTATCGCTGTTGGCCTTATTATTACTCTTCGCTTGTTAGTGGCAATAGCTCCACCAATTTTTGGGAAAATAACCGTCCCCTTCTGGTGAAGATTTAATTTTAATCTATTGGCTGTCTCTTGACTGACCGTATTAGATGTTTTGTAAATAACCCTTTCGTTCCCATCAAGATTCATGTCGCTGACTTTACAGAATAAAATTTCTAAGTCATCGAAACCTTGCTCTATCGTAGGAAAGCCATTCCCTGTTGCCCATAAACCAATCTCACCCAAACGGACAACACCCCATCCCTCCGGTAAGTCAAACGGTTTTTCATCATCCGTTATTTCCGGCAATGGCTTGGACTTTTTAAGCTTGCCCTCTTTTACCAGGCGCGCCTTTTCGGCAGCGATGCGCTCCAGCAGTACCGAGGCGGGTTCATCGTTAGGGTCTTGTGGCACCAGCTTGCCGCGCACGGCCAGCTCCAGGATCAGCTCGCGCAGTTTCTTGATACCGGTCAGTTCCAGCTTGCTATTGCTACCACGGCCGGCGCTGCTCTTGGGGCGTACCGCGCTACTCCACAGATCCAGATGGTCGGTGATCAGTTGCTCAATCATGCTTAGGCCCCCTTACCCAGCGCCGCAGCCAGAATGCCCTTAAGCTGGTCGCGCAGTTGCTGGATTTCGGCCTGCTCGGTGGCGTAACGAGCCAGCAGCTCGTCGGGGTCGTGGCTTATCTGCTCGCCGACATGGGGGTTTTTGATATCCAGGTTAAAGTTGCGGGTGATGATGTCGTCAATGCTCACTTTCCACGCCTGCTCGTTCTCGACGCGGGCGGCAAAACCATCCGCCTCGTCGCCCCACCACGCCTGTTCGGCGGCGAACTCCTCGTACTTCATCGGCTTGGTCTTGCTGTAGTTCTTCACCCCGTCCGGATAGGGATGCTCGTAGAACCAGACCTCTTGGGTCGGCTGTCCCTTGGTAAAGAACAGGATATTGGTCTTGATGCCGGTATAGGGGTTAAAGACGCCGTTTGGCAGGCGCACTATGGTGTGCAGGTTGCACTCCTGGGTCAGCAGTTGCTTGATCTTGGTCTTCACCCCTTCGCCGAACAGGGTGCCATCGGGCAGTACCACGGCGGCGCGGCCCTTATCCTTGAGCACTTCGATGATCAGTTGCAAAAACAGATCCGCCGTCTCGCGGGTACGCAGATCCGCCGGGAAGTTCTGCTCGATACCATCCTCTTCGGTGCCACCAAAGGGCGGGTTGGTGACGATCACATCGATATCGCTATCCCAGCTGGAGAGCGGCTTGTTCAGGGTGTTGCCATGACGGATCTGCACCGGCACCTCGATGCCGTGCAGCAGCATATTGGTGGTACAGAGCAGGTGTGGCAGCTGCTTCTTCTCAACCCCGAGGATCTGCTGCTGCAGGGTCTGATGGTCGGCGGCTGTCTTCACATAGCGGCTTTTAACATGGTCAAAGGCGCAGGCCAGAAAGCCGCCGGTGCCACAGGCCGGATCCATGATGCGTTCGCCCAGCTTGGGGTCAATCCGATCCACCATAAAGCGAGTCACGGCCCGCGGGGTATAGAACTCACCGGCATTACCCGCGCTTTGCAGGTCACGCAGGATCTGCTCGTAAATATCCCCAAACAGGTGGCGCTCGCTGGAGTCACCAAAGTCGATCTCATTGAGCTTGTTGATCACCTGGCGCAGCAGGGTGCCGTTTTTCATGTAGTTGAAGGCATCGCTGAAAGCTTCTTTGACCACAAAGCCGCGCGGGTTGAGATCGATCTGCGCTGGCAGGTTCTTGAGCGAGTCGAACAGGTCGTTATTGACGAAATCGAGCAGGGCATCGCCGGTGATCCCTTCGGCATCGGCGGCCCAGTTGCGCCATAACAGACGCTCGGGGATGGGCAGGCGGTAGTTATCCTGCTCGAACTCCAGCTCCTCTTCCTGAGCATCGAAGATCTTGAGAAACAGCAGCCAGGAGAGCTGTCCCAGACGCTGGGCATCACCATCGATACCGGCGTCTTTGCGCATGATGTCCTGAATGGATTTGATAACTGACGTGATGGAAGACATAGGACTCGTTATTACTCGAATGCGTTAAAAAAACAGGGCCAGGCTCAGGGAATACTCCTGCAGCATGGCCGCTCCTGTTATGGGATATGGGTCAAGCGGGCTGGCGGTAGATCTCGGCTTCCAGCTCGGTGATCGCCTCTTCAAAGGCCTTGGGACTGCCAAAGCCCTTCTTCGCCAGCTCCAGCGGCCGCCCCAGCTCGGTAAAGGGGGCCACCTTGAGCGCCTCCTTGGTCTCAATCTCGGCCACGCCCTGATCGGCGTATTTGTCGAGCAGGGTGGCCAGCACCTGTTGGGCCGTCTCGTTGTACTTGGTGAAGTAGTTACGCTTCTTGACGTTATCCGCCCGTTCACGACGGGTCAACGGAGGCTGATCGTATACCACATGGCAGATAAGGTCGAAGGGATCCAGCTCCTGGCCGACTTCGGCACTGAGCACCTGCCACAACACCCCGGCCTGCTCCAGCTCGTCGATGATGGCCTGCTTGCGCTCGGCCGACTGCCAGCGCTTGATAAAGGCATCGAGAGTGGCGCACTCCTTGAGCAGGGTCTTGCGGGTGTAATCCTTGAAGGATTCCGTCACCAGCTTGCCGTCAGTGTCGTAATACTGCACCCGCTCGGCAATCACCTTGACCGGCACCCCATTGACATAAAACTTGCGTACCTCGGGCGGCTCGCCGCTAGTTTCGCCCCAGTCCCCCGTGTCACCAGAGCCTGGCGGATAAGCACCGGAATCATAGGTGCCAGAAGGTTCTTGCGTCCCCTCGCTTTCCTCTTCGTTGTCAGACTCGGAGCCTCCGGGTGCATCATCCGGCAGCGGATCTGTGCCATCAATGATATCGCCCAAGTCGTCATCCGGCTGGTTGATATCGTCAGGGTTGGTAACAACAACGCCTTCGGGTACACCATCGAAGCGTGGATCGGCAAACAGCTCGGTGGCCTTCTTGAAGTCGAGTATGGTGAACCAGAGCTTGTTGTACTTGTCATCAATTCGGGTGCCGCGGCCGATGATCTGCTTGAACTTGGTCATGGACTGGATGTTCTGATCCAGCACGACCAGCTTGCAGGTCTTGGCATCAACGCCCGTGGTCATCAGCTCCGAGGTAGTGGCAATCACCGGATAGGCCTTCTTCGGGTTGATGAAGTTATCCAGTTGCCCCTTGCCGATCTCGTCATCGCCGGTGATCTTCATGACGTATTTGTCGTTTTTAGCAACCTGCTCGGGATTGAGATTGACCAGAGCACGGCGCATCCGTTCGGCATGGTCGATGTCGTTGCAAAAGACGATGGTCTTGGCCATCGGATCGGTTTTCTTCAGGTAGTTGGTCAGCGTCTGGGCAACCAGTTGGGTGCGCTCATCGATGACCAGGGTTCGGTCAAAATCCTTCTGGTTATAGATGCGATCCGTGATCTCGTTGCCCTGCTTATCGAGCTGCCCCTTGGTCGGCCGCCAGCCCTGCAGATCCACATCCATATCAACCCGCACCACCTTGTAGGGGGCCAGAAAGCCATCCTCGATACCCTGCTTGAGCGAATAGCTGTAGACAGGCTCGCCGAAGTAGTCGGTGTTGGAGACGGTATCGGTCTCCTTGGGGGTAGCCGTGAGACCAATCTGGGTGGCCGACGAGAAATATTCGAGGATCTCGCGCCAGGCGCTATCTTCAGCGGCGCTACCGCGATGACACTCGTCGATGACGATTAGATCAAAGAAGTCGGGCTGCACCTGCTTATAGGCCTTCTGCGACTCTTCCGGCCCGGTCAGCGCTTGATAGAGGGCAAGGTGAATTTCATAGGCCGGATCGACGGTGCGCCCCGTCACCTTGGTCATGGCCGTGCCGAAGGGCTGGAAGTCGTTGGTCTTGGTCTGATCGACCAGAATGTTGCGATCCGCCAGAAACAGGATGCGCTGCTTGGCCTTGGCCTTCCACAGCCGCCAGATGATCTGGAAGGCGGTGTAGGTCTTGCCGGTGCCGGTCGCCATCACCAGCAGGGCGCGGCGCTGACCGGCAGAGATTGCCTCTATGGTCTTGTTGATGGCCTGCAGCTGGTAATAGCGCGGTGACTTGCCGGAACCGTCATCGTAATAGTCCTGGGTGATCATCGGCAGCTGTTCGGGTTGATAGCCCTTGAAAGCGCAGTATTTGTCCCAGAGCTGGGCTGGCGAGGGGAAATCTTCCAGGCGGATCTCGCTCTCCAGCGCTGCACCAGATGCCAGATCGGCGGTCTTGTCGTGAAACACAAAGCCATCGCCGTTGGAGGCGAAGACAAAGGGCACTTCCAGCAGGCTGGCGTAATCGAGCCCCTGCTGCATCCCCTTGCCAATCTCATGCTTGTTGGCCTTGGCCTCAATCACCGCAAGCGGCAATCCCGGCTTGTGGTAGAGCACGATATCGGCGGATTTAACCTTCTTGCGTGCTGCCATCTGACCCCGCACCACCACTTTGCCATCGCGCAGCTTCACCTCCTGCCGGATCTGGGTCAGATCATCCCACCCCGCCTCTTTGACGGCCGGCAGAATAA